>DASYSI010000295.1:0-7886 GCA_036003485.1 Burkholderiales bacterium
TTCGATATGGATCGCCGCCACACCCGCCGCTTCGAATTCGCGCACCGTGTGACGCACGTTGACCGCGTTGCCATAGCCGGTATCGGCGTCGCAGATGAGCGGGATGTCGACGCATGCCGCGGCGCGGTGTGCATGCTGCGCAAAAAGCGTGAGGTCTACCAATCCGACGTCGGGACGACCCAGGAGCGAAGCGGACACGCCATTACCAGTCATGTATACCGCCTCAAAACCGGCGGCCTCGACGAAGCGCGCGCCATACGCGTCGTAAATCCCCGGTGCGACAAGCAGTGATCGCTTGTTGATTCGCGCGCGCAGGCGTTTTCGGGCTGAATCCATCGTCTACGTCCTAGTGGTCGGTGCTACGGAATACAGGAGTGCTCTGTCTGTCCAATTTAGGCCGCCGCTTTCGCCTCGAACCGATAACGCGCGATCTTGCTCTCGTCGAGCGTAACGCCGAGGCCCGGTCCCGCCGGCAGCGCGAGGCTGCCTGAGTTGAGATCGAGCTTGTGAGTGACGATGTCATCCGCGGTCTTGAGCGGCCCGACGCATTCGAGACCGTCGATGACGTTGATCGACGTTGCCGCCAGCATGATTTCGGCCATCGTGTTCACGCCAAGGCCAAAGCCGTGACCGACGACGCAGCGCATGCCGGCCGCTTCGGCGGTTGCGATCATGCGCCGCGTATTCAGAAAACCGCCCTGCTTCATCACTTTGACTTTCACCATGTCGGCCGCGTCGGCGCGGATGATGTCGATCAGACTCGCGTGATCGAGCAGCGATTCGTCGGCCATGATCGAGACGCCGACCGCATTCGCCTCGCGCCGCACGCGCGCCATCCCGGCAATGTCGTCGGCCGGCACCGGCTGCTCGAACAACTGCAGACCAAACGGCGCGACCATGCGCGCGAGCTTGATTGACGTATTGGCGTCGTAGCCGGCATTGGCGTCGATGCGCAGCTTGAAATCCGGGCCGACCGCCTCGCGCACCGCCATGACGCGATCGCGGTCGGCTTCGATATTACCGCCGACCTTGATCTTGGCCGAGCAAAAACCGTGCTTCTGCCACGCGACCGTTTCAGCGGCGGCTTGATCCGGCGGCAGTATGCCGATCCACGCATTGAACAAGAGCGTGCTCTTCACCGCGCCGCCGAGGTAGGTATAGACCGGCACGCCGCAAGCGCGCGCCGCGAGGTCGACGCATGCCATCTCGATCGCGGCCTTGGAATCAAGAAATCCTTTTACCGCAGGCTCGATTTTCGCCAGCACCGCATGCAGGTTGGCGGGGTCCATGCCGAGTAATAGTGGCGCAAGCTGCGTTTCAAGCACGCGCAAATGATCGACTATCTGTTCCTTGGAATAGCCCGGCCCAGGATCGATATTGCCGAGTCCGATCGCGCCGCCGGTCGCGGTGATGCGCACGATTGCGCTTTTCTGAATCGACTTGGAAACATAGGCATTCTTGTATTCGCCGATCAGCGGCACCGCGACGCCGAAAACTTCCACGCGTTCAATCTTCATGCCGCGTTCCAGTCGGGATGCTTCTGCAGAAACGCGATCAGGCCGCCTTCCGCAAGTATGCTCTGCACCGCTGGCGGCAGCGCTGCAACCGTGCGTTTGATGCCGCGCGCCGCGACCGTCACGCTGCCGGCGGCGAGGTCGATCGCGATCTCATCGCCGTCGGCGATATCGCTAATGTCGCATTCGACTACCGGCAAACCGTTATTGATGCAATTGCGAAAAAACTGCCGCCCGAACGATTGCGCGACGATCGCCGCCACGCCCATCATGCGCATGATGTGCACCGCCTGCTCGCGCGAAGAATTGATGCCGAAGTTTTTGCCCGCGACGATCACCTCTCCCGCTTTGAAGCGCGCGGCGAAATCCGGCGCCGTTTTCTCGAATGCGTGTTGCGCGACGTACGCGTTATCCTTGCCGGGCAGGTATTTGCTCGAGCACTGCGTATCGGTATTGATATTGTCGCCGAGCAGGTGGACACGGCTTTTGATGTGGGTGTTCATGCCGCCCGCCCCGCCGTCCACTTACCACCGGCAACTTCACGCGGATCGGTGATCATGCCCGTGAGCGCGGACGCCGCAACGGTCGCCGCCGAAGCGATCCAGATCTCGGACTTGTCGTTGCCGAGCCGGCCCTTGAAATTGCGGTTGGCGCTCGAGATCGCGACGTCGCCGTCGCCGGTAATCAGGTGCCCGGTGATATTGACGCAAGTGCCGCAGCCCGCTGCTTCGACCGAGGCGCCGGCGCGCGTCAGCACCTCGAGCAGACCTTCGCGCGCAGCGGCAAGGTAGACCTGGCGCGACGCGGGTGTCACTATCATGCGCACACCCTTGGCGATGCGCTGGCCCTTGAGGATCGCCGCCGCCTGACGGATGTCGTCGAGCCTGCCGTTGGTGCAAGTTCCGATCAGGGCGAAGTTGATTTTCTGGCCCTGGACCTCGGGCACTCCGACCACGTCGTCGATTTCGTGCCGGCGCGCGACCTGCGGCACAAGCGCAGAGGCGTCGATTACGATACGGTCGACGTAATTAGCATCGGGATCGGCGGTGACTGGCCGCGGCGGGCGCGCGCCGTGCGCTTCGAGCCACGCCAGCGTCTTGGCGTCAGCCTCGAGAATCGCGGCTTTGGCGCCCAGCTCTGCGGCATGGTTTGCGAGCGTCATGCGATCGTCGATTTCCATTGCGCTCACCGCGGACCCAACGTATTCGAGCGCGCGGTAATTCGCGCCCTCGGCGCCCAATCTGCCGAGCATCGTGAGCGTGATGTCCTTCGCCCATACGCCCGGCTGCAGCGCACCCTTTAATTCGATGCGGATCGTTTCAGGAACCCGAAACCATAGTTTGCCCGTCGCCATCACCGCCGTGACATCCGTGCCTTCGACGCCGGTACTGAATGCATTGAACGCGCCATAAGTGACCGAATGGGTGTCCGTGCCGATGATCAAGTCGCCGCACGTCAGGTGCCCGCCTTCGGGCATCACCTGGTGGCAGATGCCGTCGCCGACGTCGTACAGCACGGCACCGTGCGCGTCGGCGAATTCGCGCATCGCCTTGTGGGTATTGGCGGCCTCGATGTTGGGTGGCGGCGAATAGTGGTCCAACACGAAAGCGGTTTTCGAAGCCGACGGCAGGCTCTTCGCGCCGAGCTTCGCGACCATCTTCAGCGCGTTAGCCGCCCGCCCGTCGTGGATCATCGAGAAATCAACGTTCGCGACGACCACGTCGCCGGCCCGCGCCGGCTCGCCGCCCGCGTGCGCACCGAGAATCTTTTCGGCCATCGTGTAACCCATTGCTTCTCCAAGGATCGGATTGTGTTGACGCTGCGCGAATGAAACAATACAGCGCGGATGAGTTATTTTAGCAGGGATTGCGTGCCTCAAGAGGCGCAGCATGCGCGCATATCTATGAGGGCGCTCTACTCCGGACGAATGCCGGCCGCTTTGACGACCTTGCCCCACTTTTCATAATCGGCTTTGAGAAAAGCGGCAAAATCGCGTGCAGTGCCCTGCGCCGGCTCCGCGCCCTCGGCGGCAAATCGCGACCTGAGTTCGGCATCGACGAGTATCCTTGAAATCTCCCCGCTAAGCCTTCCTGTCAATTCCGCCGATAACGCGGGAGGCGCAAACATTCCCCACCATTGAACCGACTCAAAACCCGGCACGGTCTCCGCAGCGGTGGGCACTTCGCTAATCGGCGCGATGCGCTTGTCGCCGGTGACCGCAATAAGGCGCAGCTTGCCAGCGCGCACTTGCGTGAACACCGTGGGCAACGCGGTAAACAGCACCGAGACCTGTCCCGCGACGAGATCAATGATAGCCGGCGGACCGCCCTTGTATGGGATATGCACCAGATTGATTCCGGCCTGCAGTTTGAATAACTCGCCTGTTAGATGGCTGAGCGTACCGCTCCCGTTTGAACCGTAATTGAGCTCTCCCGGCCGCGCCTTGGCGAGCTCAATCAATTCCCTGACCGAGCGCGCCGGGACGGATGGATGCAGCACCAGAACATTGGGCGCCGATGCGATCAGCATGACAGGCGAAAAATCATTCAACGGATCGTACGGCGGTTTGCGCGCGAGATGCGGGCTGATGACGTGCGAACTCGATGAGGTAATCAGCAATGTGTAACCGTCCGGCGCCGCGCGTGCCACCATTTCCGAGCCTATCATGCCGCCGGCACCGGAACGGTTGTCGACAACCGCTTGCTGCCCCCAGACAATCGATAATTTCTGGGCGATCGTACGCGCAAACAAGTCCGTGCCGCCGCCGGCGGGAAACGGCGCGACGATCCGGATCGGACGCACCGGATAGATTTGCGCCAGCGCGGTCGGAGCTGCGGAAATCGAAATGCACAGCACGCACAACTCGATCGCCGATGCTATTTTCTTCATGCGTTCGCGGCCTTGTTCACCCTCTAGTTCATGCTCCATAACAATGAAGCGCGATCGCTATCGCGCCACACGCCTTGCAGGCGGCGCTGCTTGCGGCGCGCTTCGTGCCAATGCCTGTAGGCGACGTTCTCCGGATTCGTGACTGTATCGCTTTCGAGCATTTTCGCAGCAAGCCTGGCAGCCAGCGGACGCGGCGTGCCGGAAACAGGATAACCGAACATTTGCAACGTCGGTCCGATCAGCGCTTCGAGCACGGCCACATCGGGCGCGGGCAGGCGCGTACGATACATGCCGCAATACCGCGTCGAGATGGGGCGCGCAGTTTTCGCGTGCAAAGGGTGAGTGCTCCACGCGCGTGCCGACGGCGTATCATGCGGCACCAGCATGCGCGGATCGAAAGACTCGCCGATGAACTCGCATAATCTGCGAATCACCGGCTCCGGCTCTGCGCACAGATCTTCATAGCGAATCTCAATGAACGCGCCGGCGGGCAGGTCGGCGGCGAAATCGCGTACAGACAGTACGTAGCGTTGCCACAGGTAGGCGCCCGAGTAGACCGAGTACGGCCACAAAAGTGAGTCTGAAATATCGATCGCCTGATCGCGGCCGTCGCGCACGATATGAACAAATTGCGCATCCGGAAACAGAGTCCGGATTTCATCCATCCAGAAACTGTTGCGCGGCGTTTTCTCACCCCATCTTGGCTTGCCCTCGGCTTTTGCGTACTCGCGGTGCAATGCCGCGTACAAACCCGCAAAGGTCGGCTCAGCGACAGCGCCAGCCAGTTCTGCAGGAGTCGGCCTGACCGGCCATTTGCCGACAGTCGGCGTTTCGAGCATGTCTTCCGCGAGCGCGAGAAGATTTGCGGGTTGCCTCAGATCGCCGTAACTATAAAGATACGGATACACGAGATCGAACAGCCAGTCCGGCGGCGGCACCGCCAGCACCGGATGCGCGTCGAGTATCAAACGCAATAAAGTCGATCCCGAGCGCGGCGCGCTGACGATGAACACGGGGCTTTCGCGGATTGTCATCGCGCGCACTTTCCTGTCATCGGCGCTGCGCGAGGCGGCGCACGAGCTTCTCGTCGACGACGAGACCCAACCCCGGCGTTTCGGGCATCACAAGCTTGCCCTTTTTGATAATTGCACCGCCCTCCTTGACCGGAAGATCCTTGATCCGCAGTTGATAATCCATGCCCGGATCGCAGCCCACAAGCCGCACCGCGGCGTGCAAGTGGCCGGTCGCTGTATCTAGAAGCGCGCTGCCCTGAGTCCAGTCAATACGCACCGGCAACCCTGCGGCTTCCGCAATGCGCATCATCTGCACTGCTTTGTAGAATCCGCCGCACTTGCCCAGCTTGAGACTCACCATGTCGGCCACACGACCTGATGCGATCTCGATCATGCTTGCAAGGTTCTGAATCGCCTCGTCCGCAATTACTTTCTGCGGCACCGCTTGCGTGATTGCGGCAAGTCCCTTGAGATCGTGAAACATCACCGGCTGCTCGATGGCGAGGTTGGAGACTCCCGCAAATCTTCTGAGCAGGATTTCAATCGTGTCCTTGGCCGTGCCCCACATCTGATTCGGATCGGCGATTACCAGCGCGCTCCCCGGCACCACTTCGATCATCGCTTCGAGCCGGTCGGCGTCGGCATCGAGCGATTCGAGATGGCCGGTCATCTTGGGTTCGAAGCAGGTATATCCTTTGGCCAACAGCTTGAGCGCATGTTCCGCCATGCGCTTCGGTTCAGCGCGCGGCATCGTAGCAAGCTGGCCGAAACTTTTCTGAAATGCGCCTCCGAGAAGGTTGTAAATTGGCTGGTTGGATGCCTTGCCCATGATGTCGTAGAGCGCGATGTCGATCGCGCTGCGCGCGCCCGCGTTGCCTTGCAGAAACAGATGATCGAGCGCGGCGTGAATCGCGCCGATTTGAAACGGATCGCGGTCGAGTATCGTGCGTCCGAAAAGCTCGACAGTCGCTTTAAGACCGGCCTGGGTCTCGCTGGTGACCGGATGCGCGCATGCCTCGCCCCAGCCGATGATGCCTTCATCGGTTTGGATTTTGACAAAAACATTCTCCTTGTACTGAAGATTGGCGAACCAACCTTCACGGGCATGCACCATCGTGCCTTGTTTCTTGCCCGAACCGAATAATGCGTGATACTCGTCGGTGGGTTCGTACCAGACAGGTATCGCCTCGACTTTGCTGATCTTCATGTCTCCTCCGATCTTCTCCGCCCGGCCGAACTAATAGCTCGTCGGCCAGTTTGCCAGACGATGCCGGCCAACGCCGCCCGACAGCCTCAGCATGTGCGTGTCCAGCATCTGCTTTAGATACTCGCGCGTCTCGCGTGGATCCAGCACCTCCTTGACGCCGAATACCGCGCCCAGGTCGTACGCCGAACCGTTGCGCGACATTTCCACGAGCAGTTGCTGATACCGCTGCGGATCGTCCTCCTCTTTAAGGCCATGCACGACCATGACGGCGGTGCGCGGATTCATGAAACTGACTTCGGTGGTCCACCATGCGGCGATTTCATCGGCGATTCCTGCACCGCCCATATTGATGAAGCCGCGGCCGTAGCTCTTGCGCAGGATGATGCTGATCTTGGGAACAGTGACCTGGAGCAATGCGTTCATCCAGTTGATCACCTTGCCGATCACGCCGCGTTTCTCCGCTTCCGGCCCGATCAGGAATCCGGGCTGATCGTGCAGGAACACGAGCGGAATGTTGTAGCAATCGCACAGCACGATAAAGTCGGTCGCCTTGCTGCACGCGTCGGCGTCGATGGCGCCGCCTTTGAACTGCGGATTGTTCGCGATAACCCCTACCGGTTTGCCGTCGATCCTGGCAAGGGCCGTAGTAATGCTGCGACCAAAGCGTTCTTTGATTTCGAAGAAACTGTCGCGATCGGCAATTACCCGGATCACTTTGCGCACGTCATACACCTCGGTCTGCGACTGCGGTATCAGTTCGAGGATGTCCTTCACCGGTTCGTCGGAACCGGCGGGCGCCGGCACCACCGGCGGCGGCTGCCTGTTGTTCGTCGGCAGATAACCGAGAAAACATTTGATCGCGTCGAGCGCCTGCCGATCCGTGTCGACTACCAGATCCGCGAATCCCGAATGTTCCGCCAGTATCTGCCATCCGCCCAATTCTTCCGGACTGACTTCGCGGCCCAGCGACATGGATACCACGCGCGGACTCGCGACCGCCATCACCGCGCCTTTGCGCATCACGCAAAAATCCGAACAGCACGCATGCCATGCCGCGGAGCCGAATGCATTGCCGAGCACCGCGGCGACCCACGGCGCTTCGCGCGTGCGCAGGAAACGGTTGCCTTCGACGTTCATGCCCATGCCTTCGCCCATGATGTCGGGCATACGCACGCCCGTCGATTCGCCGAGGAACACGACCGGGAAGCCGCGCCTGCCCGCGGTATCCTTGACATGCGCCATCTTGCGATTGTTGGTGTAGCT
>DASYSI010000296.1:0-16512 GCA_036003485.1 Burkholderiales bacterium
GCCAGGCTGCCGTGGTGGGCGGTCACCTGGTCGGCGCCGATGCGTTCGGAGAGTTGACGCGTCACCCGCTCGACCAACCTGCGGGTGTTGACGAACACGAGGGTCGTGCGATGCGCCTCGATCAGCTCCGCCAAGCGTTGATACACCTGCTCCCAGACCTCGGCCGACATCACCGCCTCGAGCGGCGAATCCGGAAGCTCGAGGGCGAGATCGCGGGCCCGGCGGTGGCCGGTGTCGATGATGGTGCAGTCGACGCCGGTGTTGGTTGCCGCCGCCCCGACCAGGAAGCGCGCCACGTCCTCGATCGGATTCTGGGTTGCGGACAATCCGATGCGCACCAGCGGACGCGCCGCGAGAGCCTCGAGCCGCTCAAGCGAAAGCGCGAGATGGCTGCCGCGCTTGCTGCCGACCACGGCATGAATTTCGTCAACGATCAGGGTACGTGTCGTTGCCAGCACGCGCCGCCCGGAGTCAGAGCCCAGCATTACATAAAGCGACTCGGGCGTCGTGATCACGATATGCGGCGGCCGCCGGCCCATGCTCTGGCGCTCCGCCTGCGGCGTGTCGCCGGTGCGCACCAGCGTGCGGATATTCACCTCGGGCGAGCCCTGCTCGCGCAGCGCCGCGCGTATCCCTGCCAACGGAATTTCCAGATTGCGGCGCACGTCGTTGGAAAGCGCCTTGAGCGGCGAAACATAGACGACGGCGGTCTCCTCGGTCAGGCTGCCCGCAACTCCGCGTTTCACAAGGTCGTCGATCGCTCCCAGGAAGGCCGCGAGCGTTTTGCCGGAGCCGGTCGGCGCGGCAATCAGCACATCGCGCGCGGCCAGGATCGCAGGCCACGCTTTGTGCTGGGCTTCGGTCGGAGCGTCGAACGCGCGGCGAAACCACGTGCTGACCGCGGGGTGAAAAAGGCTGAGTGTCATGGGAAGCGGGGGGCTCTGGAAGCCGCCGCGCGAACTTTGGTGACGCTTATTTTGCCTCAGTCGCGATCCGGTCGCAATTGTTCGCGCCTTTCCGTGTAGGTCGATTCTTACGACCGTGCGCCGATGATGCGTTCACACTCGAGTCGTTCACGTTTTCGCGTCTGCTTCGCCGTCGTCGTATACGAGTACCGCGCCCGGCGTATCGGCGCACACGTCAGCCAACTGCACGCCTCCCGACTCGAGACGATAGGTGGCGCCGGTCAATACGTGCCGCAGCCGGCAACCATTCGCCAGAAACGGCAGGTCCACGCGCGTGTCGGCCCAGACCGCCGCACCGCACGGCAGCTCGTTCGCCTGAATGCCGAGCGTTGCAAACAATCGGCCCGCCACGACCACAACACCCGCCCCGCCCGCCCGCCGCGCGTACGTCACGACGCATTCGGCGCGCGCGCCGTGCGCATGGACCGGGGTATAACCACCGTGCAGAAAGATTTCGGGGCGCTCGCGGCGCAGCGCGAGCAGGCGCCGGATGATATAGAGTTTTGCGCGGCCATCCGACAAGTCACCGAACACGCTGCGTGCGTGCGATTCGAATTCGTGCTCGCGTAGGGAGTCAAGCTCCGATAACAGCCGCCGGCGCAACTCGTAGTCAACCGCGCGCCGGTTATCCGGATCCACGAGCGAAAAGTCCCATATCTCATTGCCTTGGTAGCAGTCGGGAACACCGGGCGATGTCAGCTTGATCAGCGTCATCGACAGGCTGTTGAGCATGCCGATCCACGCAATCGGCACGAGCGCGTTGCGAAAATCATCGAGAAAAATGTTTTGCCCGGGCCCTGCAAGAAGATCGCGCACGAAATGCGTGACTGCGGCTTCGTACTCGTCATTGTGATTCATCCAGCTCGTGTTGACCTTGGCTTCGCGCACCGCTTTTAACACGTAGCTCTCGATACGTTCTCGATACCCGATTAACGCGTCCGCCTCGCATCCGTTGCTCTGAAAACTGCCGATCAATGTTTGATAAATCATATATTCGTCATTGGCTGTCGGCGCGCGCTCGCCGTCCACGGTGCGCTTCTTGCTGCGATTCATGCGGCTCCACCGCCGCAGATGCAGCCGCCATTGTTCGGGCACCTCGGACAGCACGTCGATGCGCGCGCGCACATCCTCCGAACGCTTATTGTCGTGCGTGGATGTGGCGAGCATGGTATGGGGCCAGTTCGCCGCGCGGTCGGCGCTCGCACCGTGGAATGCGCTGACGCTGCAGCCAAACGCGGTTGGGTCGCCCCCGACGTCGTTCAGCGACAGCAGGCGGTTGTATATATAAAAGGCCGTATCTTCAACGCCTTTGGCCATCACCGGCGCGGTAACCTGCTGAAATTTACGCGCGAACACACGCACCGCAGCGGCAAGCACAACATTATCGGGGGACGCCGCTTCGCATAAGAGCGTCGCCTTCACGAAATCGAAGATCGTCGCATCCGCTGCCCGGCTGTGGCGCTTGGCACGCCCGACAGCCCATTCTATGTAGCGCCTGTCTTCCGGCGCAACCTTGTCCGCGATGTAGGTGCGGTAAACGGGAAAGGCGGAGATTACTTCGGCGAGCGCGAGACGCAGCGTGTTGAGCGTGTAGTCGCGCGTCGAGCGGTCGGCGCGCGCGATGCGCGCAAGCTGATTGGCGAGCACGGTGAGTTCGCTTGCGAGCGCGGTGCCGAGGATCAGGCGCTTGCAGCGCCGCGCGATTTCCTCGAACGGCGTTTCGTCACCGATGAACGTTTGATAGATACGCGTGAGCTTGGCCTCGGCCGCGGTATCAACGAATAAACCGTTCACCACGTTTGCGTAGCGATAGCCCGTGGTGCCGTGGACTGGCCACGTGGTGGGCATATTCTCGAAAGGCGCGATGATTTTTTCGATGACCACGTAGAGCGGTTTGGACGCGTCGGCCCCGGTCGTTTCGCGCGCGCCCCGGCATTTGCGATAACTGTCCTGCAGCCGCCGGAAGTAAGCTGCCGGATCGAACAGTCCGTCGGGGTGATCGACCCGCAGCGCCTGAACCGCGCCGGCGCTCACAAGATCGAACACAAAGCGGTGCGTCGCCTCGAATACGGCTTCGTTCTCGATACGCAGCGCTGCGAGGTCGTTGATATCGAAGAAGCGCCGATAGTTGATTTCGTCGGACGCCACGCGCCAGTAAGCGAGCCGGTAGGCCTGGGCTTCCAAAAGCGCGTGCAGCGCGTCGAAGCTCGCGGCATCGCCCGCGCTCCCATTGAACGCGCGCACCGCGCCATGGATGGCTTCCGCGATGACCGCGTGAGCGCCGGCAAGCTGCGCGAGCCGCCGCTTGTGCACTTCCTTGTTGGAGCTGCGCTCGGCGATGCGCGCAGGATCGCGCTCATCGCGCGCAGGCAGATACCCGAATGCAGACACCAGGCTTTTGAGTTCCGCCAGCGCATCGTCGGGAACAGGCGCTGCCGCCAGTCGCTCGAGCGCGCGCTCGAGAATGCGCGGATACTCGCGCGGATCCACCGGAAATCGGTGAGCGTTATAACGTATGCTGAACGCCCCCGAGGCCACGTCGCACGCGAGCTTGAGCTCACCCCGCGCAAGCACGGTACCGTAATGATTCCCCAGCGCCGGCACCAAAACACGATTCGTGAGGTCGGCACTTGCCGGCTGCCAGTCGACATCAAAAAAATCGGCGTACACGCTTGCCGGTCCATTTTCGAGCACCTCGAGCCACCACGCATTGTCCGCACCCAAGACGCCCATGTGATTGGGCACGATGTCGAGGATCTGACTCATGCCATACGCGCGCAACGCGTCCACGAAGCGGTCAAAATCTTCGCGGCTGCCGATTTCAGGATTGAGCGATTGATGGTCGATGATGTCGTAGCCGTGTGTACTGCCGCTGCGGGCGCGCAGATACGGCGAACAATACACATGGCTTATGCCGAGCGCTGCGAGATAGGGCACGAGTGCGGCCGCATCCCGAAAGGTGAAGCCGGCGTGAAACTGAAGCCGGTAGCTCGCACGCGGGATGCGGGTCTGCGACGGTCGGCGCAAAGAAGGCGCACGCGCCGGCGCGCCTCGCAGCGCCGCGAGCGTCGAGGCAAGGTCGAGTAAACGCGCGTCTTCGTCCCAGAGCTCGAGCGCAAGCGGCAACTTCCGGCGCCAGTTCGGATACTGTCCGATGGTACCGGGCAGATTCGCCTGCTCGAGCATTCCCAGCACGTCTTCGAATTGCACGATGACAATCGCGGCCGGACTGCGCGCGAGGTACGTATGCAACGCGAGCGCGAACTCGGGCGTCATCGTGGGAATCGAAATCGGATTTACGTTGGCGCCTGCGGGAAGCAGGCGTTCGCGCTCGAGCGCGAGCAGCAGCGCGGCACGGTCGCGCGCGCGCGCTATGAGCTGCGCATCGCGCTGCTCGGCGTTTGCAAAAAGGCCGAGCGCTTCACGCATTTCGAGATCGTGACCCTGCCAGTAGCCCGCGAGCGTGGGCAGATCATGCGTCGTGACCGCGGCGAGCGCCTGCGCGGGATAATCGGCGGGGACCTTGAAACGCCCGTCGAAGTCGCGCTCGAAGATGAGCAGACGGTACGACAGAATTCCCGCTTCCTGCAGCCCGTGGCGCACCTCGTCCGGAACGGTGCCGAGATCTTCGCCCACGACGAGGCAGCGATTACGATGGCTTTCGAGCGCCACGATGCCGAGCATGTCCTGGAATGGATACCGCACGTACGCGCCGTGCACCGGGCTCGTGCCGGAAGGAACCCAAAACAGCCGCGCAAGTCCCATCACGTGATCGATTCGCAACGCGCCCGCGCGTGCCATATTGGCGCGCAGCGTCGCAATCAGAGGTGCATAGCCTGCCGCTTGCAGACGCGCAGGCACCCACGGCGGCAAACCCCAATCCTGGCCGGCGACGTTAAAGTCGTCAGGCGGCGCACCGACGCTCGCATTCAATGCGTAGATTTGCTGGTTCGCCCACGCCTCGGAGCCCGCGCGATCGACGGAGACCGCGAGGTCGGCATAGAGCCCGATCGGCATCTCGAGTTCAGCGCACAGCGCGTCGACCTGCGCCAACTGCTGGTCCGCCTGCCACTGCAGGTACTGGAAAAATCCGATGCGCTCGGAGTGCTCCTTGGCGAAGCGCGTAACCTGCGGCGAATTCGGGTCCCGATAGTCATCCGGCCACTGCTGCCATACACCGCGCTTCGGATCCGCACGCTGCAAGCTTTCCTGCAGCGCTTCGAACAACGCGTAGCGGCTCAGCGCATCGCCACCGTCCGCACAAAAGACGCGGAAAGCGCGTGCCCGCGCCGTATCCGCCGCCAGCTCGTGCTCGCGGAAATGCGCGTACAGCAGTTCGAGCACCGGCAGTTTAGCTGCGGCGACTCCGGCATAGTTGACGAGCTCCGCTGCGCGAAGTTGCCTCAATTTGGCGGCAAAATCCGCGCTGCGCACAAAATCGCGCGCGCGCGTCGCCAGACGGAAATCAGCTATCGCCTCGACATCGAGGTAAAGCGCATTGCGGAACAGCCGGCTTGACGGACTGTAGGGGCTCGCCTGTTCCGGATTGTGCAGGAACATGGCGTGCATCGGATTGACTCCGAGCAATGCAGCGCCGCGTTCTCCCCATTGCTCGACGCATGTGCGCAGGTCGGTAAAGTCGCCGATGCCCCAATTGCGCTCGGACTGCAATCCGTAGAGCTGCAATGCGCCGCCCCATAAGCGCGTCCTCGCGGCGTGTACGTGAGGCTCGAAGCAGCGCTCGGGTACGACGATCAGCAACGTCGAAGCAATCGATGTTGCGCCGTCGAAAATCCCGAGCCTGTGATAACCATGCGTAATCTCGGGGGACAACGGCAAAACGACCGTGCGATAGCATTGAGCGTCCACCTGCGCGCGTGCCAGCTCGCGTAATTCGCGCGGATCGAACGTGCCGTTATGATTCGTTCCGTTTTCTTCGCGCACACGCCACGCGAGCGGGCTGCCATCCAGCGCCGAATTCAGCCGCACGTGTATCCCTTCGTCCAGCGCAGCGCGGCGCACCACGACCGCACCTGGCAGCGGCGTCTGCCAGCACGCGCGCTCGTGTCGCTGCAGCGACTCTTCCACTTCGCGCGGATTTGACGCGGGGATGCCCATCGCGGAAAGCAGCGCGCGCAACGAGTCTTCCGCAACATCGTGCCACGCGCCCCACACGTCATGATAGCCGGGATCGATACCGTAGCGCGCTGCGAGTTCGACGAGCTTTGAATCAGCCACGCGCGGACTCCAGCATCCAGATCGATCCCCACGCCGGCAGGACGGCGCTGTCTTGATAGTGCGGCCCGGCGGCGAGCGCATAGATCACCTCGCCACGCGCGGGCGGCGGCGCGCGCCACGGCGTCGACGAGAAATTCGCACGCAGTGCAAGCCGCGAGCCATCGCCCAGGATCCAGTCGACTGCCAGCCCGGTTGTGCCCGCGATCTCGAATGACCCGCCGTGAAAGGCGCCGCTTAAATGCGGGACGATCATGCGGCGCCTAAGTTCCAGCAGCTCGCTGTAAAGCGCGTGCCATTCACGATGGCCGGGCTCAGCGCATTCACGCCAGTCAAGCTTGGATCGGAGAAAAGTCGATTCGGCGTTCGGGTCTGGAATCGCGGCGGCCGCAGCCGGCCCCTGAAAGCGCGTGAAGGATGCAAATTCGGCGCGGCGCCCGTCGCGCACGGCGTGCGCGAGCTCGGGACCGAAATCGCAAAAAAACTGAAAGGGCGCGCTCGCGGCAAACTCCTCTCCCATGAACAGCATCGGCACCGATGGCGCCAGCAGCAGGCAGGCAACGCCGAGCCGCAGCGCAGACAATTCCGCAATCGCCGCAATCCGGTCTCCGCAAGGGCGATTGCCTACCTGATCGTGACTCTGCATGAAATTGACAAAAGCCGTCGCCGGCAGCTGCTGTGATTTTTCGCCGCGCAGTCGATCGCCGCGGTACGGCGACGGCTCGCCCTGAAAGCCAAACCCTTCGGCGAGCACGCGTCCCAAAAACCACAGCGGGCGCGCCGCATAGTCGGCGTAGTAACCGTCGCGCTCACCGGTCGCCAGCACGTGCAGCGCGTGATGAAAATCATCGTTCCATTGCGCGTTAGCGTAGAGCGGCGCGGCGCGCTCGTGTGCGCGCGCCAGATAGCGGGCTTCGTTACGATCGTTCTCGAGTATCAGATGCACATGGCGTTCGCGCCCCGGTCCGCGCCGCATGGCGGCCGCTAGCTCGGTTACGATGTCGGGCTCGCTATCGTCGGCAATCGCATGCACTGCATCGATTCGCAGTCCGTCGAAATGAAACTCCTCGAGCCAGTAAAGCGCATTGTGAATAAAAAAATCGCGCACCGTGCGCGCGTGTTCTCCGTCGAAATTGATCGCAACACCCCACGGCGTCTGATGTTTCTGACTGAAGAACTGCGGCGCATAAGCATGCAGGTAGTTGCCCTCCGGACCGAAATGGTTGTAGACCACGTCAAGTATCGTCATCAAGCCGCGCTCATGCGCGGCCGCGACCAGGCGCTTGAGATCGTCCGGAGTCCCGTAGCTCGAGTCGGGCGCGAACGGCAGCACGCCATCGTAGCCCCAATTGCGCGCGCCCGGAAAATCGGAGACGGGCATAATTTCGATCGCGGTCACTCCGAGTCTGACCAGATAATCGAGCTGCTCTATGGCTGCGGCAAAGGTGCCCGCCGGCGTGAAAGTTCCGATGTGAAGCTCGTAGATTACGGCTTCTTCCCATGAACGTCCGCGCCAGCTCGCATCCGGCCATTCAAATGCGCAGGGATCGACGACTGCGCTCGCCTCATGCACGTCATGCGGGTTCCAGCGCGAGGCCGGATCGGGCACGGTGATACCGCCATCGATGCGAAACGCGTAACGTGCGCCCGCTTCGACATTTTCAACGCTTGCTGAATACCAGCCGCCGCCGCGCGCGCGCATGGCGAGCATCGCGTGTGTGCGCGCGCAGCTGAGCTCGACCTCGACCCGCGGCGCGCTCGGCGCCCACAGGCGGAACTCGACCGTTCCCCCAGCGCTGGTTTGCGCGCCGAAGGGCATCAGATGGCGCCGCTTCATGCGCCCGCGTCGATGTAGCGCAGCAGCGCTAGCGAGCGACCCTGCAGCGGATATTCGGTTCCACCGCGCAGTGGGCCCGCTTGCGGCGCGCCGTTATCGAAAGCGGTATCGATCTGAGTGAGCCATTCGGCGCCGGGCCGCGGCTCCGGCAAACGGAATGGGATGACGTCGTGATGCGCGTTAAAGAGGAGCAGAAAACTCAAGTCTCCGATGCGCCGACCGCACGCGTCGGTCTCCTGCAGCGCGTCACCCGAGAGGAAGACACCGAGGCAGCGCGCGAAATCCTTGTTCCATTCATCCACAGTCATTTCGATGCCGTCGGGCTTGAGCCAGACGATGTCCTTGCTCGCGCTGCCATTCATAGGCCTGCCCTGGAAAAAGTCGCGGCGGCGGAAGATCGGATGGTCGCGCCGCAGCGCGATCAAGCGCGTCGCAAATTCGCGCAGCCGCGCGCGCGCGGGGTCGATGCTCCAGTCGAGCCATGCAATCGCGTTATCCTGGCAGTACGCATTGTTATTGCCTTTCTGCGTCCGTCCGATCTCGTCGCCGGCGAGCAGCATCGGCACGCCCTGCGACAGCAGCAGCGTCGCGAGCAGATTGCGCTTCTGGCGCTCGCGCAGCGCGTTGATAGCCGCATCGTCGGTTGGACCCTCGATCCCGCAGTTCCACGAAAGATTGTGGTTATGTCCGTCGCGGTTGCCTTCGCCGTTGGCTTCGTTGTGCTTGTCGTTATACGACACCAGATCGTGCAGCGTGAAGCCGTCATGCGCGGTGATAAAATTGACGCTTGCGCACGGACCGCGCCCGCTGCGGCCGTACAGGTCGTGCGAACCCGTGAGCCGGCGCGCGAAATTCCCGATGAGCCCGCCGTCGCCCTTCCAGTATGCGCGCATGGTGTCGCGATACTGGTCGTTCCACTCGGCCCATCCGACCGGAAAGTTTCCGACCTGGTAGCCGCCTTCGCCCAAGTCCCATGGCTCAGCGATCAGCTTGACCTGCGACAGGATGGGGTCCTGGCGCAGGATGTCTAAAAAAGCGCCGCGCGGGTCGACCTCGCGAGTTTCGCGCGCGAGCGCGGCGGCAAGATCAAAGCGGAAGCCGTCGACGTGCATTTCGGTCACCCAATAGCGCAGCGAATCCATGATGAGCTGCAGTGCGCGCGGGTGCTGCGTATTCAGCGTGTTACCGCAGCCGGTAAAGTCCTGATAGACGCGCAGATTGTCCGCGACCAGCCGGTAATACGAAGCATTGTCGATGCCGCGAAAGCACAGTGTCGGCCCGCTTTGATTTCCTTCGGCGGTATGGTTGTAGACGACATCGAGTATCACTTCGAGCCCTGCGGTGTGCAGCGCCTTGACCATGGTCTTGAACTCGTTGACTTCGCCCGAGGCGCAATACCGCATATCGGGTGCGAAAAATCCAATCGAGTTGTAGCCCCAATAGTTGCGCAGTCCATGCTGAACCAGGCGGCGCTCGTCGATAAAGGCGTGCACCGGCATCAACTCGATGCTCGTCACGCCCAAACGGCGCAGGTGGTCGAGAACCGACGGGCAGCTCAAGCCGGCAAATGTGCCGCGCATCGGCGGCGGAACATCGGGATGCTGCTTGGTAAAACCGCCAACGTGCAATTCATAGATGACCATATCGTGCCACGGCACATTGGGCGGGCGGTCGTCGCCCCACGTGAATGCGCCTTCGATCACTTTGCATTTCGGCATGCCGCCCGCATTCTCGCGCCGGTCGAACGACAGATCCTCGCGTTTGTTCCCGACCGTGTAACCGTAATGCGCATCGCTCCAGCGCAGCTCGCCGACGATGCTGCGCGCGTAGGGATCGAGCAGCAGCTTGTACGGATTGAAGCGGTGCCCTTGTTCGGGCTGATACGGCCCATACACCCGGTAGCCGTAGAGCATGCTAGGCCGCGCCTCGGGCAGATAACAATGCCATACCTGGTCGGTGCGCTCTCTCAACACGATGCGCTGGATCTCGCGTCTGCCGCTGTCATCGAACAGGCACAATTCGACCTTTTCGGCGTGCTCGGAGAAAAGCGCGAAATTGACGCCTTCGCCGTCCCAGGTCGCGCCCGCCGGGTATGGCAAGCCCGGCCAGATTTCGGTTACGTGCTGAATGATTCGTTTACTCATACCGGAATCGAATCGATCAATCCGCGCAGCGGAATGGACATCCACTCGGGGCGATTATCCATTTCGTAACGCAGCTCGTACAGCGCTTTTTCGAAAGTAAAGAGCTCGATCAAATCCAGAAGCAACGCTTCATCCGACGGCACCGAAATAAGACCGGCTGAAGCCTCGCGGTAGCCCTTCAGAAAACTCTGCGCGGCCGCGTGCTCCCATGCGCGCAACGCCTCTGCCGCCTCCGCGCCGCCTTCCTGCCGATGTTCCGGAGGACGCAGCGCGGCGTGCGCCGCGTAGCTGATCGAGCGCAGCATGCCCGCGATATCGCGCAGCGGACTGTGCTTGCGCCGCCGCTCGTCGATAGGACGCGCCGGCTCTCCTTCAAAATCGATGATGATGAAATCGTTCTGCGCGAGCAGCACCTGTCCGAGATGCAGGTCGCCGTGATAGCGGGTCTTGGCAAGTCCCGCGGCTTCATAGCGCAGCGCGCGCACGCGTTCGCACAGCACGCCGCGCGCGGCAAGCAGCGTTTCCACCTGGGATTGCACGCCGGGGCTGAAGCGCGCGCGCATGCCTTCGAGCGCCGTAAAGGTGCGCCCGGCGTCGGCAAGCACCGCGTCTTTCCATTGCGCGAGATCGTGCGCCGTTACCGGCTCGGGATCGAAAGCGGGGTCGCCCGTCACGCGCGCGAAGGCCGCGTGCAGTTGCGCGATGCGCCGTCCCAACAACTCGATCTGGGAAAAATAGATGTCGTGCGACAGCAACGGAGCGCCGGGCGACAGCAACTGAGCGCCGGGCGCCGCATCACCCGCCGGCTGCGGTGCAGCGAGGCTGCGGTTCAGGTAATCGAGCGTATAAGCCCACATGTCGCCCTGGTTCTCGACGTATTTTTGGAGCACGGCGAGTGTCGCCACCTCGGCACCCGAGCCATCGATATATTCGACGGCGCCGGCGACAGCAGCGATATGCGCGAACGGCGAGGCATCGGTCAGAAAGCGGCCGACCTCGTATTCCGGATTGACCCCGACGTGCAACCGGCGGTAGCCTTTCAAATAAGCGCGACTGCCGAAAAACACGCCGGTATTGCTCTGTTCGAGCGGCGGTATACGCACTTCTTCGTCGAGCGCGGAGGCGATTTCAGCGTAGACCGAGGTTGACGAGAAGCGCAGGCGGCCCCTGCCGAGAAGCACTTCACCGCCCGCGCTCATGGCGCGCGCGAGCGAGCGCGCGAACCCGGGCTTGCCGAACGCGCCGATCAGAACGCCCACGCGGTCCCTATGCCGTACCTTCGCGAAACTCCACGCTCCCAGTTTCTCGAGCGGGTCGTAGTCGCGCGCCTCCCACTCAATCGTGACGGGAAAGAAATAGCGCTGCGCGGTTTCGCTTTTGATCTCGACATGCAGAATTGCCATCAGCCAGCTGCCCTCGGGCGTATCCCATGCCGGCATATCGCCGAAGCGCAAATCGGTGATCGGCTGCGATTTGGCGGCAAACCAGCGGCGATTGCGCAAATACGGCAGCAGAATTTCGTCGCGCAGCCGTTCGTGGGTCATGTTGATGATGAGAGACCGCAGATCGCGCGCCGCATCCGCGCTGCCGAGCGCGGTTCGCCAGTCCGCAGCCAGCACGAGCACGGGCAGCGGACGATACGGCAGCCGCTGCTCGTGCCACGCGGGAGGTTTCGCGTCCTGCGCCAGCCGAAAAGCGAAGTATCCGTGCCCGGACAGAGTCAGCAGGTACGGCAGCTTGCCGATCGGAGGAAACGATTCCTTGCCCATGATTTCGACGGGTACGTGCTCCTCGAAGCGCGCGAGGTCGAGCTCGACTGCCTGCGGCACACGCGACAGATTTGTCACGCACAGGATCGCCTCGCCCGCGTACTCGCGCAGATAGGCGAGAATCTTGCGGTTGCCCGGATCGAGAAACGTGAGCGTGCCGCGGCCGAACGCGCGATGGGTGCGGCGCACCGCGATCAGCCGGCGCGTCCAGTGCAGCAGCGATGACGCACTCCGGAGCTGCGCCTCGACGTTGACCGATTGATAGCCGTAAACGGCGTCCATCACCGGCGGCAGGTAGAGCCGCTGCGGATCGGCGCGCGAGAAGCCCGCGTTGCGATCGGGACTCCACTGCATCGGGGTGCGAACTCCATTGCGATCGCCGAGATAGATATTGTCACCCATGCCAATTTCATCACCGTAATAGAGTATCGGCGTGCCCACCAGCGTCATCAGCAGGAACGAAATCAGCTCGATCTGCGGGCGGCTGTTTTCCAGCAGCGGCGCGAGCCGCCGGCGGATACCGACGTTCACGCGCATGCGCGGGTCGTTGGCGAAAATCCGGTACATGTAGTCACGCTCGCGCACGGTCACCATCTCGAGGGTGAGCTCGTCGTGGTTGCGCAGGAAGGTCGCCCACTGGCAATTGGATGGAATATCAGGCGTCTGCGCCATGATCTCGACCAGCGGATAGCGGTCTTCCATGGCGATCGACATGAAAAGCCGCGGCATCAGCGGAAAATGATAGGCCATATGGCATTCATCGCCGTCGCCGAAATATTGGCGCACGTCCTCCGGCCACTGATTGGCTTCAGCCAGCAGCAGCCGCCCGTCGTAATGATGATCGAGGGCGGCGCGAATCTGCTTGATGACCGTGTGCGTCTCGGGGAGGTTTTCGTTGTTGGTTCCTTCGCGTTCGACCAGATACGGAATCGCATCAAGGCGAAACCCGTCGACTCCCATGTCGAGCCAGAAGCGCATGGTGTGAATCACCGCTTTCAACACGCGCGGGTTGTCGAAATTAAGATCGGGCTGATGGCTGAAAAAACGGTGCCAGTAGTGCGCCTGCGCGATTTCGTCCCACGCCCAGTTGGACGATTCGGTATCGGTAAAGATGATGCGGGTGCCCGCGTATTTGTTCGGGTCGTCGCTCCATACGTAGTAATTGCGCTTGGAGGAGCCCTTGGGCGCGCGGCGCGCCGCCTGGAACCATGGATGCTGATCGGAGGTGTGATTGATGACGAGCTCGGTGATCACCCTCAGTCCGCGCCGGTGCGCTTCGCGCACGAACTGCCGAAAATCGTTGCGCGTGCCGTACGCGGGATAGACGTTGTGATAGTCCGCCACGTCGTACCCGTCGTCGAGCATCGGCGAAGGATAAAACGGCAGCAGCCACACGGTGTTGACGCCGAGCTCGCGGATGTAGTCGAGCTTTTCGGTGAGACCGCGAAAATCGCCGATCCCATCCTGGTTGGAATCAAAAAATGCCTTGACGTGCAGCTGGTAGATGATCGCGTCTTTGTACCAAAGCGGATCGTTCTCCGAAGACGCCACCGGTGCGGACTCGTCGCCTGCGTCCGCGCCTGCGCTGCTGGAATCAATGAGTGTCATCGGGCGGCTGGCCGCTCACGGCGGACGGCGCGCGCCCGGGCAAGTGGAAAATATGGGCCGGCGCGACGGCCGGATCGAGGCGCACGAAGTTTCGGCTGCCGTGCCAAGAATAGTGCGCTCCGGAAAGCAGGTCATGCACCTCGTATGACGCGCCGGGCGCCAACGCCAGCGGCGCAAGATCGAGCTCGATCCACCCGCTCTGAACATAGCGGTGGTCGAGGTTCACGACCGTCAGAATCACGTCAGCCTGCCCGGGCGCGGCCTTTGAATAGCAGATGAGCATGTCGTTGTCGACCGGATGAAAGTGCAGGCTTCCGTCCGACTGCAGTGCCTCGTGAGAATGCCGGATCCGATTTACGCGACCGATGAAAGCCGCGAGGCTGTCCGCGCGTGCGCGCTCCCAGTTGCGAATCTCGTATTTTTCCGAGTTTAGATATTCTTCGCTGCCCGGCTCGCGCGCGATATGCTCCTTCAACTCGAACGCGGGTCCGTAGATCCCGTAGTTCGCCGCAAGCGTTGCCGCCAGCACGAGACGCAGCGCGAACTCCGGCGTGCCGCCGGATTGAAGGTGCGCAGGGAGAATATCCGGCGTGTTCGGCCAGCAATTGGGGCGGAAGTATTCGCGTCCCGGCCCATGGGCGAGCTCGGTAAAATATTCGGTGAGCTCGCGCTTCGTCTGGCGCCATGTGAAATAGGTATAAGACTGACTGAAGCCGAGTTTCGCCAGGCGATGCATCACTTTAGGCCGTGTAAAAGCTTCCGACAGAAACAGCACATCCGGATGCTCGCGCTTGGTCTCCGCGATCACCCACTGCCAGAACGCAAACGGCTTGGTGTGCGGATTGTCGACGCGAAACAGCACCACGCCCTGCCCGATCCAGAAGGTAATGATGTCGCGCAGCTCGTGCCATAGCGCCTGCCAGTCGTCGCTTTCAAAATTGAACGGATAAATATCTTCGTATTTTTTGGGCGGATTTTCCGCATATTGTACCGAGCCATCCGCGCGGCGGCGAAACCATTGCGGATGCGCGCTCACGTACGGATGATCGGGCGCGCACTGCAGCGCGAAGTCCAATGCGATCTCGATGCCGCGCCCGCGCGCCGCTTCGAGCAGCCGCCGGAACTCTGCGTGCGTACCGAGTTGCGGATGCACGGCCTTGTGATCCCCTTCGTCCGAACCGATCGCCCATGGGCTGCCCACATCCGCGGCGGTCGCGACAACCGCATTGTTCCTGCCTTTGCGCCGCTCGCGGCCGATCGGATGGATGGGCGGAAGATACAGCACATCGAAACCCATCTGCGCAATGTAATCGAGCTGGCTGCACACATCGTCGAAGGTGCCGTGTAGACCGGGCTCGCGCGCGCACGAACGCGGAAACATTTCGTACCATGTGCTGAAGCGCGCACGCGGGCGGTCAACGACCGCACGCAGGTATGCCGACCGCACTGCTGCGTTGCGCCGGGCGTGAAGCGATGCGAGCGCCATCAGTCCGGCGTCGAGCGCAAGTTCGTGCAGGCGCTCAGCGTCCGGCTCTTCGCGCAGCTGCCCGGCCCATGCTTCGAGTTGCGCGCGCTCGATTGCAGTGGCGCGCCGCGCCGCTGCAGCAATCAAGTCGGCGCCGGCGCGCGCGGCAACGCGCACGTCGGCCGGTTCAATGCGGCGCGCGAAGTCGTGTGCCCACGATCGCAGCGTATCTATCCACGCCACAACGCCGAAGCGCCACACGCCGATGCGGTCGACCGTGAACGCCGCACGCCAGCGGTCGTTACCTTGCGCCGCCATCGCGGATTCGCGCCACTCCGCATCATCGTCGTGCCGGTACTTGATCACGCACGCCAGAAGGTCATGGCTGTCGGCGAAGCAGTCCGCTTCAACCCATAGCTGCTCGCCGACGATGCGCTTGACCGCAAAGCGGCCGCAATCGATCAGCGGTGAGATATTTTCGATAACGACACGCTCGCGGCCGCTCGATGCGAGAAGTTGCGGTACCGGCATCTGACGCGCACGCGCGCTCATGCGGAATCCTCGTCCGCCTTGAAGACGACGACCGCGAGCGGCGGCAGCGTCAGCGTGAGCGAGCGATGACGGCTGTGCATCGGCAGCGGATTCGCCTCGATGCCGCCGAGATTGCCGATGCCGCTGCCGCCATACCAGTGCGAGTCGCTGTTCAGGATTTCGCGCCAGTATCCTCCGCGCGGCACGCCTACCGCGTAATTGCGGCGCACGACAGGGGTGAAATTGCATACGATGAGCAGGCTCGAGCCGTCGCTGCTCTTGCGCAGGAAGCTGATCACGCTCGCTTCGATGTCGCGCCCGTCGATCCACTCGAAACCGCTGCTTGCGAAATCGAGCTCATGCAGCGCCCGCTCGCCGCGGTAGAGCCGATTTAAGTCTGCGACCCAGCGCTGCATGCCGGCGTGCTCGGGATAAGCGCACACGTGCCAGTCGAGACTCACGTCGTGGTTCCACTCGCTGCGCTGGCCGAATTCCCCGCCCATGAACAGCAATTTTTTGCCGGGATGTGTCCACATGTAGCCCAACAGCAGCCGCAAATTTGCAAATTGCTGCCACCAGTCACCGGGCATCTTGGCGCAGAGCGCGCGTTTGCCATAAACGACTTCGTCGTGCGACAGCGGCAGCATGAAATTCTCGGAAAACGCGTACAGGATCGAGAACGTCAGCCGATCGTGGTGAAAGCGCCGGTACACCGGATTGTGCTCGAAGTAGGCAAGCGTATCGTGCATCCAACCCATGTTCCACTTCATGCCAAAGCCAAGCCCGCCCGCGTACACCGGCCGCGTGACCTGCGGCCACGCGGTCGATTCCTCGGCTATCACCTGAACGTCGGGGTGATCGCGATAGACGGCCACGTTCAAGTCGCGCAGAAAGCGGGTTGCGTCGAGATTTTCGTTGCCGCCATAGATGTTCGGTATCCACTCGCCGGACTTGCGCG
>DASYSI010000297.1:0-6681 GCA_036003485.1 Burkholderiales bacterium
TTACAGTGTGGCCGCTGCCGCAGCAGCGCGCCGAGGCGCAGGCCAAGCGCCGGATCGGGCTCGGCTTCACCGGCCTGGGTGATGCCTTGATCATGCTCGGCCTGCGATACGACAGCGAAGACGCGCGCAGCATGGGATCGAAAATCGCCGCGTGCCTGCGCGACGAAGCCTACGCTGCGTCGGTTGCGATCGGCAAAGAGAAAGGCGCGTTTCCTTTGTTTGATGCACAACGCTATCTCGAACCTCCGCGCTTCGCCTCGCGGCTGCCGGCCGCGCTCAGGAAGGAAATCGCCAGGCACGGCGTACGCAACAGCCACCTGTTGTCGATTGCGCCGACTGGCACGATCTCATTGGCGTTTGCGGATAATGCCTCGAACGGCATCGAGCCGCCGTATGCGTGGACTTACCAGCGCAAAAAACGCATGCCCGATGGCACGTACCGAACATATGACGTCGAGGACCACGCGTGGCGGATGTACCGGCATATGGCCGGCGACGTCGAGCATTTGCCGCCGGGTTTCGTCACTGCGCTGGAAATCTCGGCGCTCGACCACATGCGCATGGCGGCGGCGATTGCGCCGTTCGTGGATTCGGCAATCAGCAAGACCGTCAACGTGCCTGAGAACTACCCGTATGAAGAGTTCAAGGATCTCTACTTTGAGGCGTGGAAAGCGGGACTGAAAGGCGTTACCACCTATCGTCCGAACGCGGTCCTCGGCAGCGTCTTATCCGTTAATCCGGTCGAAACCGCGCAGCCTGACGATCTCGACACCTCGGATATCGACCGCCGCATCACGCTCGACACGGCTCCCGAGCCCGCGTTGTGCAGCCTGCGCTGGCCGGGGCGGCCTACACTTCCGGACGGCAATCCGGCGTGGACGTACATGGTCGAATCCCCGTTCGGCCGCTTCGCGATTTTTGTCGGCCACATCGATGACGGCGGTTTATACCCGTTCGAAGTCTGGGTCACTGGCAATGAACAGCCGCGCGGAATCGGCGCGGTCGCAAAAACGCTATCGATGGACATGCGGGCACGCGACACGAAATGGCTGCGCATGAAGCTCGACGTGCTGGCGCGCGCGGGCGGCGATGCATTCGACTGCGCAATGCCGCCGGACGGAAAGTCTGTGCGCGTGCCGAGTGTAGTCGCGGCGTTCGCGCGCATCGTGCGGTATCGCATAGATTTCCTTGGCGCGCTGGCAAATGCCGACGGCAAGTCGCCGGTATTCGACGCGTTGTTCGCGAAAAAAGAACCCAAGACCGGTACCGACGGCACGATGTCATGGACCGCGGATGTTCACAACGCACGCGCGGGCGACGACTTCGTGCTGATGTTGAAAGAGCTGGTGCTGCCAAACGGGCAGCGCCGACCGTATTCGGTCTGGATGGCAGGCGTTTATCCGCGCGCGCTCGATGGCCTGTGCAAGCTGTTGTCGCTCGACATGCGCGTGATCGACCCGGCGTGGATCGGTATGAAACTGCGCAAGCTGCTTTCGTACGACGAGCCGCTCGGGGATTTTATGGCACGCGTTCCGGGCGAAGCGCGCCAGGAGAATTATCCGAGCACCGTCGCCTACGCGGCGCGTCTCATCATTCACCGTTATGCGATGCTGGGTATCCTCGATGAACGCGGCTTGCCGGTCAGCGACATGGGAATGCTTGATGCGCCTGATGATGAGCGCGAGGCTGATCGCTACCACTACACGCGGACGTCCGGTAAACCGTGCCCGGAGTGCGGCAACTCGGCCGTAATCAGGAAAGATGGCTGCGAATTCTGCACCGCGTGCGGCGCGATAGGCGCGTGCGGGTGAGCGCATCGAGACGATAGAGCGCGGGTCTGGTTTAGGAAGTTCTGCCGCGCTCGACTGCGTACGCAGCTAATGAAACCATCGACGTGAAGCCATCCGAGTTTCGCGCACCACCCCCACCCGCAGCCGCGGGCAGCGATGTCACACGCGCGCAGTTTCTCAATCTGTTCGCGGCGGTTTTTCTGCCGATGTTCCTGGCGGCGGTCGACCAGACGCTGCTCGCGACCGCGACGCCCGCGATCGCGGCGACACTGGGAGGGCTCACCGACACCTCGTGGATCGCTGTCGGCTACCTGCTCGCTTCGGCCGCGGTCGTGCCCCTGTACGGCCGTCTCGGAGACTTGCGTGGGCGGCGCGAAATGCTGCTGCTCGCGGTCGGAATCTTTTCGCTTGGATCGCTCGCCTGCGGCATTGCGCAGTCGCTGTCACAGCTCGTCGCCGCGCGCGTCGTACAGGGATTGGGCGGAGGAGGGCTGATGACGCTGTCGCAGGCGCTGATTGGCGAATTGATCGAGCCGCGTCAGCGCGCGCGCTACCAGGGATATTTTGCGATCGTCTTCACGCTGGCAAGCGTCGCGGGTCCCGTGCTTGGCGGCATCGTGGTATCGAATTTGAGCTGGCGCTGGTTGTTTCTTGCCAATCTGCCGTTAACGGCTTTCGCTGCGTGGCGCTTGTGCAAATTGCCGCGCGGCGAGCGCCATGCAGGTCAGGCCGGCACGCACGATTTGCCCGGAATCATCTTGTTCGCATTTGGAATCGTCAGCGGACTGTACTGGATGACTTCGGGCGGGCACCACTTTTCGTGGGTTTCGGCGCCGAGCGCCGCACTGGTAATCATGTCGGTGCTTGCCGTGAGTGCCCTTGTGTGGCGCGAGCGCACCCACGCGTCGCCGTTTCTTCCGGTGGATCTGCTGCGGCAAAAAGCGATCCTCTATTCACTGATCACGACGGCGCTGTTCGCCGCATGCATGTTTGCGATGGTGTTTTTTCTGCCGATCTACCTTCAACTCGGGCATCGCGTTAGCGCGTTGCACTCGGGATTGCTGCTGCTTCCGTTGACGGCAGGGATGGTTATCGGTTCGATGTCGAGCGGCCGCCGGGTTGCCCGGACCGGAATGGCGAAGTGGATTCCCGTATACGGCATGGCGCTTTCCAGTCTGGCGCTATTGCTTCTCGGCGTATTGGCGCCGAACACGATTCTCGTCGCGGTGCTCGGCTTCGCTGCGGGCCTCGGATTCGGCACTGTCATGCCTATCAATCAGGTCGTGGTGCAAACGGTTGCAGGGCGTTCACGCCTGGGTGCGGTCACGGCGCTCGTCTCATTGTTTAGATCGATCGGGGCAGCGGCAGGCGCTGCAGTGTTCGGCGCGCTCGTGTACGCGCTCATGCCCGCCATCGACGTATCAACATTCGAGCGCTCCGCGACCGATATTCCGGCACGCTCGATCATGCACGCATTTCACGTCGCCTTCGTGGTGGCGTCGGTGGTCGCGGGATGTGCGGCGTTGGTCGCGAGCCGGGTGCCCGGAATTCGCTTGTGGTCGAAGCGGGACGCGGCAGCGGCGGTTTCAAAGGTCTCCTGAATGCTGCGCAGCCTGCAGCATGTTCGCAGCAAGCTGATGCTGGCCATGCTTGCGACAACGCTGACTGCGCTGGTGGTAAGCGGTGTTGCGCTGCTCGTGTACGATCTTCGCGCTTATCAACAATCGTGGGTCAATGATCTCTTGACCCAGGCCGACATTCTCGGGCAGGCGAGCACGGCCGCTCTTGCGTTCGACGATCCGCGTACCGCAGAGCAAAACCTGGCGTTGCTCAAACTCAGGCCGCAAATCTCGGCCGCCGCCATTTACACGGCTCAGGGCGAACTTTTTGCGACGTACAAGCGGGACGATGTTGTCGATCCCAAATTTCCGGAAGTTCCGGGCGCGAGCGGGCATCGCATCGACGCAGGCCAGCTCGTCGTGTTTCAGAGGCTGGAACGCGGCAACGAGCTCCTCGGCACGGTATACGTGCGTGCGCGCTACGAGCTGTTCGACCGGCTCAAAAACTATGTTTACATACTCGGCGTAGTGATGACGGTGAGTCTGCTCGCCGCGCTGCTGGTGTCGACGCGGCTGCAGGCGGCATTTACCGAGCCGATCATGGCAATGGCCGAAGCAGCGCGTCAGGTGATGACGCGAAAAGACTTTTCTCTGCGTGTACGCAAAACGACTGAAGACGAAATCGGTTATCTGGTGGACGCGTTCAATGCGATGCTGATCGAGATCGGACAGAGTACCAAGGCGCTCGAGCTCGCGAACCGCACGCTCGAGCGTGAGATGGTGGTCAGGCGTGACGCGGAAAAAGCGTTGATCGCGGCGGACCGGCGCAAAGATGAGTTTCTCGCCACGCTCGCGCATGAGCTGCGCAATCCGCTGGCGCCGCTTCGTGCTGTCCTCGAGCTGCTGCGCAGGTCAGGCCTCGACGCGCAAGGCGCGCGCTCGGCGCACGACATGATGGACCGCCAATTGCGCCAACTCGTGCGCCTCGTCGACGATTTGCTCGACGTCTCGCGCATCACGACCGGCAAGATGATACTCAGAAAAGAACGCATCAATCTGGACAGGATCATCCAGAGCGCGGCCGACGCGGCGGCTCCGCTGATCGAGCAGCGTCGCCACCAGCTTTTCGTCACGCTACCTCCGGAGCCGGTTTATCTGGACGGCGATGTGGTTCGGCTCACGCAGGTATTCATGAATCTGCTCTTCAACGCAGCGAAGTTCACCGATCCCGGCGGCCGGATAACCCTCGCGGCAGAAAGGCGCGGCAGCCACATCGTGGTGACGGTGAGCGATACCGGCATCGGCATTGCGCCCGGCATGCTGGGAACAATCTTCGAACTGTTTTCCCAGGCCGATCTTTCGCTCGAGCGGCCGTATGCAGGCTTAGGCGTCGGGTTGACGCTTGCTCGACATCTGGTCGAGCTACACGGCGGCACCGTTCACGCACGCAGCGAAGGGCTTGGCCGCGGCAGCCAGTTCATCGTTGAGCTTCCTGTCGCCGCCGAGGCTTTACCCGAGGGTGCTGCTGCGGCACCGTCAACTCCGGCCGCAGCGGAAGTTTCCAGACTGCGCGTATTATTGGTCGACGACAATGTCGATTTTGTCGATAGCATGGCCGCGCTGCTCAGAAGCATGGGTCACGAAGTGCGCGTCGCTTATGACGGTGAAGCGGGGCTGCAAACGGCGGCTGCTTTCGCGCCTGACGTGATGTTCCTCGATATCGGACTGCCTAAACTCAACGGCTATGATCTGGCGCGCCAGCTGCGCCAAATGCCGGCAACGCGCGACGCGCTTCTCGTCGCGGTCACCGGATGGGGCCAGGAAGAGGACAAACAACGCGCGCGCGAAGCCGGCTTTGCACATCACATCGTCAAGCCCGCAGATCTTCGCCAGATCGTCGCCATTCTCGAGAGCGTCACATCGCGCTCTACCTGAAGCACCGAACCGAACGCCGCACGCGATTCGCGCAGCACAGTGACATGACCTTCGTATTTGCAGACAGCTTCGCATATCATATCCACCTTTTTCCAATGATCATCAGGAGTTCGGAATGCGCTACGAGCTTTTTTACTGGCCGTCGATCCAGGGACGCGGCGAATTCGTGCGTCTCGCGCTCGAGCAGGCCGGCGCGGAATACATTGACGTAGCGCGCCGGTCGGAAGCCTCCGGCATGGGGGTGTCCGCACTTATGCGCTGGCTGGAGGACGACACGGTCGTCTGTCCGCCGTTTGCGCCGCCGTATCTGAAAGCGGGGAAACTTGTAATCGGCCAGACCGCTAATATTCTTTTGTTTCTCGGCGCCCGGCATAGACTGGCGCCCAAGGACGAAGCGGGCCGGCTGTGGACGCATCAACTGCAGTTGACTATTGCCGACCTCGTGAGCGAAGTCCACGAGAGTCACCATCCGATTGCATCGCGGCTGTATTATGAGGATCAGCGGCAGGCGGCGCGCCGGCGGGCGGCGGACCTGCGCACGCAGCGGTTGCCGAAATACCTTGGCTACTTCGAACGCATTCTCGAGCGCAAGCCGCACGTAAGCGGCTATCTGAGCGGGAAAACGCTGACGTATGCGGATCTATCGATGTTCCAGGTCATGATGGGGCTGCGTTATGCGTTTCCGCGTGCAATGATCGGGCTGACGGCCGGCCATCCCCGGCTCGAGGCGTTGAGAGTGCGCATTGCGGCGCTGCCGCGGATTGCCGCATATCTTGTCTCGAAACGCCGGCTGCGCTTCAGTCAGCAGGGTATTTTCCGTCATTACCCGGAGCTCGATGCGCCGCGCGCAAAACCACGCGCCAGAAGATAATGGAGAGACGCATGTCAGGCAGGAACCTTATGCGCAGACTGATGCGATCAATTACGCTTGCGCTTGTCCTCGCGCTCTCGTCCGCTGTCGCACACGCGACGATCCCGAAGGGATGGCCGTTCGTCGATTACAACGAAGCGGTGCGTGTAGCAAAACGGCTGCACAAGCCGATGTTCGTCTACTTCGGGTTCGCGACGTGTCCGTACTGTATATATGCGAATGAGCATACGTTCGCATTCGACACGCTGCGCAAGCGCTACACCGACCATTACGTACTCGCCTATTTCGATATTCGCGGAAACCGGAGCGATGTGATTGCGCTGCCGAGCGGCGAGAAGCTTACGCGCGCGGAAGCCATCAAGCGGCTGAAAGGAAGTCCGGTACCCGCGTGGATGTTCGTGGATCCGGACGGCAACGAGATCGTGATGCGGCGCGGCTCGCGCACCCGAGTTGAGACCTTCTTGAATCTCGACCTTTACGTTGCGAGCGGCGCGTACAAGAAGGGTTCGTTCGAGGATTTTCTGTG
>DASYSI010000298.1:0-8199 GCA_036003485.1 Burkholderiales bacterium
CTCGCTGCAATTTGCGCTGCCTGTGCTTCGTGCTCCGACGTAAACTCTTGCACCACAAGCTGCTGCTGTCCGTTCAACTGCCACAGCACATGCGGCATGGCGACGTTCTCGTAGATCAGATTGTTCCAGCCGGTCGGACGCGTGGGATCGCGATAAAACGCACGCAAATAGGAATAAATCCAATCGGCTCCGCTGCCGGCGCCTGAGCTGCGCGAACGCGCGGTCACCGTCAGGTCGGGCGGCGCGACGCCGAACCATTCCTTCGCATCGTGCTTGTCCATCGCCACCTGCATCAGCTCGCCAACCTTGACCCCGGTAAAAATCAGATTGTCCTTGATCTGCTGCTCGGTCAGACCGAGATCCTGCAACCGGTTGTAGCGCATATAGCCGGCGCTATGGCAGTTCAAGCAATAGTTGACGAAGATTTTTGCGCCGTTCTGCAGCGATGCGAGATCGTGCGCATTAATCGGCGCGCTCTGCAGCTGCGGTCCTTCCGACGCCGGTGCGGCGAACGGCAGCAGCAAAGCCGCGCATGCCAGGGCACGCACGAAACGAAACCACGACCGTCTTACCATGTCAGCCTCGCAGGCTCCGGTTTGCAGGTGTCGAGTTTCGAGTACCACGGCATCAGGATAAAAAACAGAAAGTAGAGTACCGTGCAGATACGCGCGACTACGGTCGAACGGTCGGCGCCGCCGAGCCAGGCGCCGAACTGTCCCCATACGTTGGTCGGTTCGGTGCCGAGATAGCCCAGGATCACGAAGCAAACTACGAATAGCGCGAGCGCGCTTTTGAAAATCGGTCCTTTGTAACGAATTGATTTGACCGGGCTGTGGTCAAGCCAGGGCAGCAGAAAAAGGATGAGGGTCGCGAGCGCCATTGCGAGCACACCCGGAAACTGCGAGTTGAACATCGGCGGTACCGCGCGCAGGATCGAATAGTACGGCGTGAAATACCAAACCGGGGCAATATGCTGCGGCGTCTTCAGCGGGTCAGCCGGAATGAAATTATTGTACTCGAGGAAATAGCCGCCCATCTCGGGCAGGAAGAACAGGATGATGGAAAACACGATCAGGAACACCACGACGCCGAGCGAATCCTTGATCGTGTAATACGGATGCGAGTAGATCCCGTCGAGCGGAAGACCGGTCTGCGGATTGAGCGGCTGCTTTTTGATCTCAACGCCGTCGGGGTTGCTCGAGCCGACCTCGTGCAGCGCCATCAGGTGCGCGGCGACCAGCCCGATCAACACCAGGGGAATCGCGATCACGTGAAACGCAAAAAAGCGATTGAGCGTCGCATCGGAGACGACATAGTCGCCGCGAATCCATACCGCGAGGTCCGGGCCGATGAACGGAATCGCGCCGAACAAGTTGACAATCACCTGCGCGCCCCAGTACGACATCTGCCCCCACGGCAGCAGATATCCAAAAAACGCCTCGGCCATCAGCGTCAGGTAAATCAGCATGCCGAAAATCCACAACAGCTCGCGCGGTTTGCGATAGGAGCCGTACATCAGTCCGCGAAACATGTGCAGATAGACAACGATGAAAAACGCGGAGGCGCCGGTTGAATGCATGTAACGGATGATCCAGCCGCCCCACACGTCGCGCATGATGTACTCGACTGACGCAAATGCCTGTCCCGCGTCCGGCTTGTAATTCATTGTGAGAAAAATGCCGGTGACGATCTGTAGCACGAGAACGAATGCGGCGAGCGAGCCAAAGTAGTACCAAAAATTGAAGTTCTTGGGAGCGACGTATTTGCCCCACTGCTCCTCCCACAGCTTCACGAGCGGAAAGCGCGCGTCGATCCACGTCAGCACGCCATTGAGCGGGCCGGCACCGGTGACGGGGTGTTTTTCCACGGCGGCCATCGTCACGCTCCCTTGGTATCGTCGCCGATGATGATCTTATTGTCACCGACGAATTTATATTGCGGCACTTCGAGATTGATCGGCGCCGGCACGCCCTTGAAGACACGCCCCGCCAAATCGAACTTGGAGCCGTGACACGGGCAATAGAACCCGCCGTTCCACTCCATGCCCATATCGCCTTTGGCGTCGGCCGATTTGAACTGTGGCGAGCAGCCAAGGTGCGTGCACACGCCGATGAGCACTGCAATATCCGGCTTGATGGAGCGAAATTCGTTTTTTGCGTATGCGGGTTGTTGCGGCACCTCCGATTTAGGGTCGGCGACCAGATTATTGTCTTTCTGAATGCTGTCGAGCATTTCCTGCGTGCGGCGCACGATCCAAACCGGTTTGCCGCGCCATTCGATGATCTGCATGCCGCCCGGAGCAAGTTTGCTGATGTCGGCTTCGACCGGCGCGCCGGCGGCCTTGGCGCGCTCGGATGGAAACATGCTGCCGGCAAACGGCACTGCGGTTGCGCCCGCCGCAATTCCGCCGACGACGCTGGTGGCAGCGACGAGAAAATCGCGCTTGCCCTTGTTCACGCCATGCTCAGACATCGTGATCCTCACTCGCTTTCGGACAAAAAAGCGCTATTTTAGCGGAGGCCACGCAAAAACTTAAGTAAAACCTGAATAAGGTCAACATCTTCAGGTAATTACGCGAGAATTCAGCGATGCCAGCCGAAGCCGTTTCGCGCCAGACACGGCTTAGAATGTCGCCACACTCGTGTCTCACACCCGTTTGGGCAATAATCCCGAATGCGGCATACATCGAGATCCAGGTAAAGACGGATTTTGTGTTCGCGCACGTGCATCGGTAACCGCTAAAAGCAACGTGCGCTCAACCCTGTTATGAAATCGCGTTTTCCGCGAACTTAGCGTCCATGCGCAAACTTTGGTTCATATTCGCCCAAACCACCACGATCTGCCTGGGCATACTGTTCGTGGTGTCTACGCTGCGTCCCGATTTACTGTCGTGGAGTGTCGCGCATCCTAAAGTCGATGTTGTGACCACTGGGTCGGTCCCCGTCCCGGTTGAAACGTCCCCGCACCAGGCGCTTTCGTTCAGCGACGCCGCCCGCAAAGCCATGCCGACGGTGGTCAACATCTACACCAGCAGCGAAGTCAAGTCGCAGCGTCATCCATTTATGGACGACCCGGTGTTCCGTTATTTTTTCGGCGACCAGTTCGACGCGCAGTCGCGGCGCACCGCGAGCCTGGGTTCGGGTGTCATCGTCAGCGACCAAGGCTACGTTCTCACCAACCACCACGTGGTCGACGCTGCTGACGATATCGAAGTCGCGCTCGCAGACTCACGCCGCGCCAAAGCTCATATCGTGGGCACCGATCCCGAAACCGACATCGCGGTGCTTAAAATCGACCTTAAGAACGCACCGGCAATCGCGTTCGCGCAGTCCGAGCAGGCTCACGTTGGTGATATCGTGCTTGCGATCGGAAATCCTTATGGCGTCGGACAAACCGTGACCCTCGGCATCGTGAGCGCGCTCGGCCGGCACCTCGGAATCAGCACGTTTGAAAATTCGATCCAGACCGATGCCGCAATCAATCCAGGCAATTCCGGCGGCGCGCTGGTCGACGTTAATGGCAACTTAATCGGTATCAACAATGCGATTTATTCGCGTACCGGGGGCTCGCAAGGCATCGGATTCGCGATTCCTTCGAGCCTCGCGCGGCAGGTAATGCAACAAATCATCGAAAACGGTGTGGTGACACGCGGCTGGGTCGGTATCGGCGTGCAAGACGTGACACCCGAGCTGGCCGAATCGCTCAAGCTGCCGAAAACCAATGGCGCGTTGATCACGGAAGTCGTGAGCGGCAGTCCCGCCGACAAGGCCGGAGTCCGGCCCGGCGATATGCTAGTCGGGGTAGAAAACAAGCCCGTAACTGATTACGGCAGTACGCTTACGCTGATTTCAGCGCTCAAGCCTGGCGCCTTGGCGGGGCTCAAAGTAGTCCGGGACAAAAGCGAACTTGAGTTCAAAGTCAATGTCGGCAAGAGGCCCAAGCCGAAGCGCGACGACAAGTAACGCTCAGTCTTTTTTCTGCCCGGCGTCGATTTTATTTGACTCACGTTCAGTTTCGGAGTCGCTGAGCGCTTGCGTGTCGTTCTGCGCCCGCTCCGGCTTGATCAGCATGCCGGCCGCAACAATCCCGATTTCATACAGCAGCCACAGCGGAAACGCGAGCATCAGCTGCGATACGACGTCGGGCGGCGTGAATATGGCGCCCACCACGAACGCCCCAACGACCACATAGGGGCGGATTTCTTTCAGTTTTTCGATACTGATCACACCCATTTTCACCAGCAATACGACCGCAACCGGGACTTCGAACGTGATGCCGAACGCGATGAACATGGTGAGCACGAAAGACAGATACTTGTCGATGTCGGTCATCCATGCCACGCCTTCCGGCGCAATCGAAGCCATGAACTTGAACACCACCGGGAACACCAGAAAATACGCGAACGACATGCCGGCAATAAACAGCAATGAGCTCGTGATTACCAACGGCATTACGAGCCTCTTCTCGTGCGCATACAGACCGGGTGCGACAAACGCCCACAGTTGATAAAGCGAATACGGCATGGTGATCATGATCGCCACCATTCCCGCCACCTTTACCGGCACCAGAAATACGCCGACCACGTCGGTCGCAATCATCTGTCCGCCTTGCGGCAGCACCGCAAGCAACGGCTTGGCGAGCATCGTATACAGCTCCTTGGCCCACGGAAACAGGCAGACAAACACCACCGCGATCGCAATCAGGCAGCGCAGCAGCCGGTCGCGCAACTCCATCAAATGAGAAATAAAGGTGTCTTGAGTCATTGCCGCGCTGCCCGCGCGTAGTTGGAACGTTAGCCGGCTATTCCTGCTTGCGTGTCGCTTCGCGCGGCGCATCGAGTCCAAGCTCGAGCTGCGGCGTGGGTGCCGCAGGCGCGGGCTCGGTAGCCGGCAATTGCGGCGGCGATGCGGCTGCGGTCGCAGTTGGTGTCGACGTGGCTGATATCGGCGCCACATCGGCCGCAGTCGCAGCAATGCTGTTCAACTGCGACTCGGCACTGCTGATCTCGTGCGTCACCGAGTGCTCGATCGAACGCGCTGCTTCCTCTACGGTGCTCTGCAGCTTGCGCAGCTCATCGAGCTCCATCTCGCGCGTGATGTCGGCCTTGACGTCGTTAACATAACGCTGCATGCGGCCGAACAGATGGCCGAGCGTGCGTGCCACCTTAGGCAGGCGTTCCGGCCCGATTACGATCAGGGCGACGAGCGCGATAACAAAAATCTCGGAAAATCCGACGTCAAACATGCGCGGCGAGGCGGAGGATAAAAGGCGGGACGCGAGTACGGCAGGCGCGGTTCACGTCCTGCTCATTGCGCGTCACGTTTTCGATTGCGTCTCTTTCTTGACTTCACCTTCGATCGTCTGACCGGTGGCAGAGGAAAGCTCGGCCTTCGCCTGCGGCTTGTCATCTTCCGACTTCATGCCGTCCTTGAAGCCTTTTACGGCGCCACCGAGGTCGGTGCCGATATTGCGCAGCTTCTTGGTGCCGAAAATAAGCACCACGACCAATAGCACGATCAGCCAGTGCCAGATACTGATTGAGCCCATATTTCACCTCTTTCTAGCAACCGCTGGCGCTTGCGCGCGCAGCCTTACCTATTCGTCCATTGCGGCCCGTTACGGCTTGCGCGCAGCTTTCTCGTCGATTCCGGATGTTCCTTCGCGGCGCCGCAGCTCGGCCAGCACATCGTCACTTGTCAATCCGTGCCACGCCAACAGCACCAGGCAGTGAAACCACAGATCAGCAGTCTCGCGCACGACGTGCAGTTTATCACCGTCTTTCGATGCCAGCAGCGTTTCGACGGATTCCTCGGCCAGCTTCTTGAGGATCGCCTCGTGTCCCGAATCAAACAGCCTCGCGACATACGAGCTCGCCGGATCGGCCTGCTTGCGTGCGGCGATGGTTTCCGACAAGCGCCGCAGTATCGTGGCGTCTGTCATTGCACAGGCCGTAGCGCCTTGGGATCACCGCTTGTGGCTGCAACGCACAGTTTTTTCATGATGTCAGGGCCTCTCGTATATCTCGCTCGGGTCCTTCAGCACGGGATCGATTTCCACCCATTTCCCGTCGACGAGCTTCTGGAAAAAACAGCTGTGCCGGCCGGTGTGACACGCGATGCCGCCCATCTGCTGTATTTCGATCAGGATCACGTCGTTATCGCAATCGAGCCGGATACTGTTCACTTTCTGCACATTCCCGGATTGCTCGCCCTTATGCCAGATTTTTTTGCGTGAGCGCGACCAGTAGTGCGCTTCGCCGCTCTGCACCGTTTTCTCGAGCGCCTCGCGATTCATCCACGCAAGCGTCAGCACGCGGCCGCTCGCCGCTTCCTGCGCAATCGCCGGCACCAGACCATCCTGCGCCCAGTTTACCTTGTTGAGCCAGCTTTCATTTTTTTTCATGCCAGTCAACTTGGACATCCGCGCTCGCGTTAAATTCGCACTTCGATGCCATGCTCGACCATCAGGCGCTTTGCCTGCTGCACTGTATATTCGCCGTAGTGGAAAATGCTCGCTGCGAGCACCGCATCGGCGTGTCCGTATACTACGCCATCGACCAGATGCTGGAGGCCCCCGACCCCGCCGCTCGCGATCACCGGAATGTCGAGCACATCAGAAAATGCACGCGTCAGCTCAAGGTCGAAGCCGAGCCGCGTGCCGTCGCGGTCCATGCTGGTGAGAAGTATTTCGCCTGCGCCCAGTTGCTGCATTCTGCGCCCCCACTCGAGCGCGTCGAGCCCGGCCGGATTGCGGCCGCCGTGCGTATAGACCTCCCAACGCGCAGGAATGGCTCCCGGCACGCGTTTGGCATCGATCGCAACGACGATGCATTGCGAGCCGTAGCGGCCGGCCGCGTCGGCCACGAGCTGCGGGTTTTGCACCGCCGCCGTATTGATGCTGATTTTGTCGGCGCCGGCATTAAGCAGCCGCCGCACGTCTGATACCGTACGCACTCCGCCGCCGACGGTCAGCGGAATAAACACCTGCGCAGCTACCGCTTCGACGATCGGCAGGATCAAATCGCGACCGTCGCTGCTGGCGGTAATATCGAGAAATGTCAGCTCGTCGGCGCCCTGTTCGTCATAACGCGCTGCAACCTCGATCGGGTCACCGGCGTCACGCAGGCCGGCGAAATTGATTCCTTTGACGACGCGCCCGGCGTTGACGTCGAGGCAGGGAATGATGCGCTTGGCCAACATACAGGATTGAGGCATTCGGAATGAGGATTGAACAAAGGCCGGCGCGGCCCGGTCCTCACTCCTTCGTCTTGGACAGCTTGTCGGCGAGCTTCTGCGCGGCGGCAAAATCTAGCGTGCCTTGATATACCGCGCGGCCTGTAATCGCACCGATAATGCCTTCGGATTCGACTTTGCACAGCGCCTTGACGTCCTCGAGATCGGTAATGCCACCGCTGGCAATGATGGGCGCCGTGAGCTGGCGTGCGAGCTCGACCGTCGCTTTTATATTGACGCCAGTTAACATGCCGTCGCGGCCGATGTCGGTATAAATGATCGCTTCGACCCCGTAATCCTGGAATTTTTTTGCGAGGTCGAGTACGTCGTGGCCGGTCATTTTCGACCAGCCATCGACTGCAACCTTGCCGTCCTTCGCATCGAGCGCAACCATCACATGACCGGTGAAAGCGGTGCACGCATCGTGAAGGAACCCTGGCGTCTTGACCGCCGCAGTGCCAATAATCACGTAACTGATACCACTGTCTATATAACGCTCGATCGTATCGAGATCGCGAATACCGCCGCCGAGCTGGATAGGCATGTCGGCGGCGGACGCCACAATCGCCCTGATCGCACTTTCATTCCTGGGCTTGCCCGCAGCTGCCCCGTTCAAGTCCACTACATGCAGGCGCCGCGCGCCGAGCTTGCCCCAGTGTGCGGCCATCGCGCCGGGATCTTCGGAGAATATGGTAGCGTCCTCGAGCACGCCTTGTTTAAGGCGTACGCACTTGCCGTCTTTAAGATCAATCGCTGGAATGATCAGCATACTGCGCGATTAATGAATTGCGGAGTGTTCGAATAGCGCTCGCGGCCGGCTTGCGTGCGAAGTGGTTGCGAAAGGAATGGATGCTGAGCAGAAACGGGGCTAAAGGGCGGAGGCTCGGGCTGAATGCTCTCAAATTTATCATACTACACGTCATGCCGATTCGCATAGCATCTTAGCCTGCGCTTATGGCTGCTGCTT
>DASYSI010000299.1:0-10555 GCA_036003485.1 Burkholderiales bacterium
ATCGCAGCCTCGGTTTCATTTCTGAGCTTGTCCTTGATGGCAAGATTATTGATCGCGGCCAGCACCTCGTCGCAGTTCAGTCCGAGCGTCGAGGCCACGTCGGCCGTCACGTTGGGGCTCGAAATATCACGGTCTTCGACGAAGAAGGCCCGATAGAGGGCCTTAGCAAGCTTGCGTGCGAGCGCCGGATCACGCTCGTTCAACCAATAGAACGCACGCGACGGCGCCTGGCTTGCGATTGGAAATTTAGAGGGCTGCCGGATGGGGATGCCGTGAAAACGCGCCGAGCGCGCAATATCGCGCTTTGCGTAATCACCTTTCAATGGCAGGTTCGGCAGCGGTTGCGCGCCGGTGACCTTGAATACCACGCCGAGCAGGATCGGTTTCCACCTGACGCTACGGCCATATTTCGCGGCGAGCTCGTCTATTTTTGTGGCCGCGATGTAGCCGTATGGCGACGAGTAATCAAAGTAGAAATCTATCGGATTGGACATTTCACTCTCAAAGTCTAAAAAGCACCAATTGAACCGCCGAACCGGAATTAAACGCGCTCGATCGCCATTGCGGTGGCCTCGCCGCCGCCTATGCACAGGCTCGCCACCCCGCGTTTGAGCGTGTATTTTTCGAGCGCGGCAAGCAGCGTCACTACGATACGCGCGCCGCTGGCGCCGATCGGATGGCCAAGCGCGCACGCCCCGCCATGCACATTGACTTTCTCATGCGGCAGACCAAGGTCGTGCATCGCCGCCATGGTTACGACTGCGAACGCTTCGTTGATTTCGTAGAGATCGACATCCTTGGTGTTCCAGCCGGTTTTTTCGAGCAGCTTCTTGATTGCGCCGACCGGCGCCGTCGTGAACCAGCACGGCTCTTGCGCATGGGTGGCGTGGGCGACGATCTTCGCAAGTGGCCTTAACCCACGCTTTTGCGCTTCGGAAAGCCGCATCAGCACGATTGCTGCGGCGCCGTCGGAGATCGAGCTCGAATTGGCCGCCGTCACGGTACCGTCCTTGCGGAATGCGGGTTTTAGCTGCGGGATCTTGTCGCGGCTTGCCTTGAGGGGTGTTTCGTCGTGGGCGATGATGATTTCGCGTTTGCCGTCTATGATTTTCATTGGCGTGATTTCGTTTGCGAACCAGCCGTTTTTGCTGGCGTCCTGCGCGCGCGTGAGCGATGTCATCGCAAAACCATCCTGCGCTTCGCGCGAGAATTGATATTTCGCAGCAGTGGCTTCGGCAAACACGCCCATCAGTGTGCCGCGGTCGTACGCGTCCTCGAGTCCATCGAGGAACATGTGGTCCTTGACTTCGCCGTGGCCGAGCCGCAGGCCGCCGCGCACTTTCGGCAGCAAATAGGGCGCCTGGGTCATGCTTTCCATGCCGCCTGCGACCATGATCTGGTTGGTGCCGGCGACCAGCAGGTCATGGGCAAGCATCGCCGATTTCATGCCCGAGCCGCACATCTTGTTGACGGTGGTGCAGCCGACGCCCGGCGGGAGTCCCGCCGCTAGAGCAGCCTGACGCGCCGGCGCCTGTCCTTGTCCTGCAGAAAGCACGTTACCCATGATGACTTCCTGCACATCCCCGCAATTGATGCCGGCACGCTCGACCGCAGCCTTGATTGCCGCAGCGCCAAGTCGAGGCGCCTCCACATTTTTAAAGTCGCCCTGAAACGCGCCCATCGCGGTGCGGGCGCAGCCGACGATCACTACCGGATCACTGTGCATACGCGAGGTCTCGAAAATAGCGCGCAAAATCGCAAATGTTCACAACGTCTTTCGCACCGAAAGTTTTTACTTTGTTTGGTTGAACAGCTCGCGCCCGATCAGCATGCGGCGGATTTCGGAAGTGCCGGCGCCGATTTCGTAGAGTTTGGCATCGCGCAGCAGCCGTCCGGTCGGGTAATCGTTGATATAGCCGTTAGCGCCGAGCACCTGGATTGACTCGAGCGCCATCCAGGTCGCTTTTTCTGCCGTATACAGGATCGCGCCGGCGGCATCCTTACGCGTGATCTTGCCGTCGTCGCACGCGCGGCCGACCGCATACGCGTAAGCCTTGCAGGCATTCATTGTTGTGTACATGTCGGCGAGCTTGCCCTGCATCAACTGAAATTCGCCGATCGGCTGCCCGAACTGCTTGCGTTCGTGTACGTACGGCAGCACGACATCCATGCACGCCTGCATAATGCCGAGCGGACCGGCAGCCAGTACCGCGCGCTCGTAGTCGAGCCCACTCATCAGTACTTCGATTCCTTTGCCGACTGCGCCGAGCACGTTTTCAGCAGGCGTTTCGCAATCTTGGAACACCAGTTCACAGGTGTTTGAACCGCGCATGCCGAGCTTGTCGAGTTTCTGCGTGCTCGCGTAACCTTTAGAGCTTTTCTCGATGATGAATGCGGTAATGCCGCGCGCACCGGCATTGACGTCGGTTTTCGCGTAGACCACGAGCGTATCGGCATCCGGGCCATTGGTGATCCACATCTTAGTACCGTTCAGAACGAAACGGTCCCCTTTTCTGTCGGCGCGCAATTGCATGCTGACCACGTCGGAACCGGCGCCGACTTCGCTCATCGCGAGCGCACCGATATGCTCGCCCGAGATCAGCTTTGGCAGATAGCGCTGCTTCTGCGCGACGCTGCCGTTGCGGCGGATTTGATTGACGCACAGATTCGAATGCGCACCGTACGAGAGTCCGACTGCGGCCGAAGCCCGGCTGATTTCTTCCATCGCGACGATGTGCGCGAGGTAGCCCATGTCGCTGCCGCCATAATCTTCCTCGGCAGTGATGCCGAGCACGCCAAGCTTTCCGAGCTTGCGCCAGAGGTCGCCGGGAAAGTTATTGCTGCGATCGATCTCGGCCGCGCGCGGCGCGATTTCTATGGCTGCAAAGCGCGCGATCGTCTCGCGCAATGTCGCGAGCGTTGCGTCGAGTGCAAAATCGAATGAGGCAATATTCATAAATCGCGGCTTAGTACCGACCGCGTCAAACCGCGGGAATTTCTAACGCTAGCAAATAATATTACCTTTACGTAAACGTAAGGCCGCGGCAGCGCCCTAGGCATTAGCAGGTTCTTTGCCCGTCGCATCTTTATCAGCGAGCAGCTTGCGGCACTGACTGTCGAAAAAAGCAATTTCGTTCAACATCACCTCGATGTCTTCGCGTTGCTGCTCGAGAAGCAGCCGGCGGCGTTCGAGCTTGACGAGGAATTCCTGCAATAACAATTGCTCGTCGCGCGCCAGGTCGTAAAGATTGAACATCTCGCGGATTTCGGCGAGGCTGAATCCCAATCGCTTTCCGCGCAAAGCGAGCTTCAGGCGTACGCGATCCCGGTTGCTGAACACGCGGTTCGTTCCCTCGCGGCGTGGGCAGAGCAAACCCTTGTCTTCGTAATGCCGAATCGCGCGAATCGTAATTCCGAATTCGGCCGCGAGGTCGCTGATTGTGAAAGTGGTCGTCATTGTGCTCTGCAATATAAGCGCGTAGAATCAGCAATTTCACTTACGATTTTAACCTTAACGTAAACGTAATGCTAGCAGAAATCATTGCGATGGTGTCCATCGTTTCGCCTACCAACCCGCAATAAACTCCAGGAGCCCTCAATTGACCGAACCGCAAGCCAATGCGTCCTTCGATCCGGCGGAACTTGCCCGCACCTACGCGGCAATCGCTAATCGCAGCAGTCAGCTCGTGAGCGATTTCATTGCGCGCCAAGGGCAAGGCGGCGTGCCGGCGTTTGGCGACGAGCTCGGCATCGCTAAGGCGTTTTACGAAATGATGGGGAAGCTCTACGCCGATCCGGCCAAGTTCGCTGAAATGCAGTTGAAATTTTGGCAGGATTACCTGTCCCTGTGGCAGAACTCGATGCTGCGCTTTTTCGGGCAGAGCGCGCCTCCAGTGATCGAGCCGGCCAAGAGTGATCGCCGCTTCAGGCATGATGACTGGCAGAGCAATTTTCTTTACGACTATATCAAGCAGTCGTACTTGATCGCCGCCAAGCATCTGCATCAAACCGTCGCCAGCGTACAGGGCCTCGACGACCAAACCGCGAAGAAAGTCGATTTTTACACGCGCCAATACATCGACGCGCTTTCACCGAGCAATTTTGTGGCGACCAACCCCGAAGTGTTGCGCGAAACGGTCGCTTCCGGCGGCCAGAACTTGGTCAAAGGCCTCAACAATCTGCTCGAGGATCTCGAGAGCGGCGAGGGGCAGCAGATCCGCGTCAAAATGACCGATCCGTCGGCTTTCCAGGTGGGCGGCAATCTCGCGTTCACTCCCGGCAAGGTGGTCTATCAGAACGATCTGATGCAACTGATCCAGTACGCGCCCCTCACGACTGAAGTTTATAAGCACCCACTTCTGATATTGCCGCCGTGGATCAATAAGTACTATATCCTCGACATGCGTGAAAACAATTCGTTCGTGCGCTGGGCGACGGCGCAGGGCCATACGGTTTTCATCGTATCCTGGGTCAATCCCGACGCCACTTTCGCGCGCAAGACTCTTGACGATTATTTGCTCGAAGGACCGCTTGCCGCGCTCGACGCAATCGAAAACGCAACTGGCGAACGCGCAGTCAATGTGATCGGCTTCTGCCTCGGCGGAACATTGCTTGCTGCGGCGCTCGGCTATATGGCGCACGCGCGGGACGCCCGCATCAAAAGCGCGACATTCATGGCCACGATGATCGACTTTGCCGAGCCGGGCGAGCTTGAGGTGTTCATCGATGAGCAGCAGGTGAGCAACCTCGAAAAAAAAATGCAGGAGCGCGGCTACCTCGAAGGCTCGGAAATGGCAACCACCTTCAATATGCTGCGCGCCAACGACCTGATCTGGTCATTCGTCGTGAACAATTATCTGCTTGGCAAGGATCCGTTTCCGTTCGATCTGCTTTACTGGAATTCCGATTCGACGCGCATGCCGGCGGCGATGCACAGCTTTTATCTGCGTAACCTGTACATCAAGAACTTGTTGCGCAAGCCCGGCGGGATTACGCTCAACGGTGTGGCGATCGATATTTCGAAATCCAAGGTGCCCGCGTATTTTGTTTCCACACTCGAAGACCATATTGCGCCGTGGAAATCGACGTACGCCGGCGCTCGTCTGTTTTCCGGCAAGTTGCGCTTTGTGCTCGGCGGTTCGGGCCATATCGCCGGCATCGTCAATCCCCCGACCGCGAAAAAATACGGCTATTGGACCAACGACACACTTGCCGACACTCCGCAGGCGTGGCTTGACGGCGCGACGCAGCATGCGGGTTCGTGGTGGAACGACTGGGCGCAGTGGGTTGTGCCCTATGCCGGTGTTAAAGTTGCGGCGCGCGAACCCGGCACAGGCAAATTGAAGGCGCTCGAAGACGCGCCGGGTTCCTACGTCAAGGTGAAAATAGACCGTCAGAAAGCGGCGGCCTAGCCGCTTACGCGAAGCGCAATCCGCGACGCCGGTAACCGGCGCTGCCAGGCTTGGCGACAAATACCCCCAGCGTGCGCAGCGTTCATTTATAGGCGACAACTCCAATGCAGATCAATGACAGCGTTTTTTTGATTCCCGGAGGAGCGTCGGGTCTCGGCGCAGCAACCGCACAATGTCTCGCGGCTGCCGGCGGCAAAGTAGTGATTGCCGACCTCAATCAGGACGCGGGCGACAAAACCGCCGCGAGCCTCGGCAACAGCGCCAGGTTCGTGGTTGCCGATGTGACACATGAGGCACAGATGCAGGAGGCCGTCGCGATCGCAGTCAAAACATTCGGCGCGCTGCACGGACTTATCAACTGCGCGGGCGTGGCTATAGGCGAGCGCGTCATCGGCAAGCACGGTGTACATCAACTCGAGACTTTCAGCCGGGTCATCAATATCAATCTGATCGGAAGTTTCAACGCGCTTCGGCTCGCGGCGCAGGTGATGATCAACAACCCGCCCAACAGTGAAGGTGAGCGCGGCGTCATCATCAATACCGCGTCGATCGCGGCTTTCGAAGGCCAGATCGGCCAGGCGGCCTACAGCGCGTCAAAAGCGGGTGTCGCGGCGATGGCGCTTCCGATTGCGCGCGAGCTTGCGCGTTTCGGGATTCGCGTTATGACGATTGCGCCCGGTATTTTTGATACGCCGATGCTGCAGGGTATGAGCGAGGAAGTGCGTGCGTCACTCGGCGCGCAGGTGCCGTTTCCCCCGCGTTTAGGCCAGCCTCAAGAGTATGCGCGGCTCGCAAAGTTCATAATCGAGAACCCAATGCTGAATGCAGAGGTCATAAGGCTGGATGGCGCAATCAGGATGGCGCCGAAGTAACCGTCAATCCAGGTGTAACACTCGTATGTCGCATGATTTGATCATCGCCGCTGACTATCCGGAAATCTTCTGTCCCTTCTTATGACTTATCAAAACATCATTTTTGAACACGCCGAACCCGGCATTTACGTGCTGACGGTCAACCGGCCCAAAGCGCTCAACTCGTTGAACGCGGCGACGCTCGATGAACTTGCGAGCGCAGTTGTACGCGTCGCAGAAGATACCGATGCACGGGTGCTGCTCGTTACGGGCGCAGGCGACAAAGCATTCGTTGCGGGCGCCGATATCAGCGCGATGCAGACCATGAGTCCATTGGAGGCGCGGGCATTTTCCGAAAAGGGCACGCGTGTGATGCAGGCGATCGAGACGCTGCCGGCGCCAGTGATAGGGCTGATCAACGGCTACGCTCTCGGAGGTGGGTGCGAACTTGCGATGGCATGCGATTGGGTTATCGCTGCCGAGCGTGCGGTATTCGGTCAGCCCGAAGTCAGTCTCGGAATTCCGCCTGGCTTTGGCGGCACGCAGCGGCTCGCACGGCTGGTCGGTCGTGCGCTCGCCATGGAACTGGTCACGACCGGACGCCAAATCAAGGCCGACGAAGCGCTGCGTATCGGGCTTGCCAATCATGTCGTGCCCGGCTCGCAGTTAATGCAACGAGGACTCGAGATGGCGCGGCTGATTGCGGCCAAAGCGCCGGTGGCGGTGCGTGTTTGCAAGCAGGCGCTGCACCGCGGGCTCGATATGGGTCTCGCTGATGGTTGCGTGCTCGAATCGAGCCTGTTTGCATTCGCGTTCGGCACCGCCGATCGAAAGGAAGGCATGAATGCATTCCTCGAGAAGCGTGCGCCGCAGTTCGAAGGCAAATAAAGCGGCCTGCCTTGGCGCGCTTTAGCACGGCGTGCTTCGCGGCGGCTTCGATTTTGGTGCGCTACAACATTCCGATGCGGGAATGACCGCCGCGCCCGATGTTATAATCCACCGCTAAAGCCCGACGCCAAAAGTGGCGGGCACGCCTTGCGACTACCATCAAACGCACGCTGCAAACCCCACAAAGGTGTAGCCATGGATATGAACGAAACCGTTTCTGACGTCGATCCGCAGGAAACGCAGGAGTGGCTGGAGGCGCTTGATTCGGTTCTCGAAGTCGAGGGCAGCGCGCGTGCGCATTATCTGCTCGAAAAGCTGGTCGATAAGGCGCGCCGCAACGGCGCCCACATCCCGTTCAGCGCCAACACCGCGTATCTGAATACCATTGTTCCACAACTGGAAGAGCGCATGCCGGGCGACTCCGGCATCGAGGCTAAAATCCGTGCTCTGGTGCGCTGGAATGCAATGGCGATGGTAGTGCGCGCCAATAAAGAGACTTCCGAACTGGGTGGCCACATTGCGAGCTTCGCCTCCGCTGCAACGCTCTACGACGTCGGATTCAATCATTTTTTCCGGGCCGCGAACGACAAGTTTCTCGGCGACCTCGTGTATATTCAAGGCCATTCAGCGCCCGGGATTTATGCGCGCGCTTTTCTCGAAGGCCGGATTACTGAAGAGCAGCTCAACAACTTCCGTCAGGAAGTAAACGGCAAAGGGCTGCCGTCCTATCCACACCCCTGGTTGATGCCCGATTTCTGGCAGTTCCCGACCGTGTCGATGGGCCTGGGGCCGCTGATGGCGATTTACCAGGCGCGCTTCATGAACTATCTCAAAGACCGCAGCATCATCGAGGGACAAGGCCGCAAAGTGTGGGCGTTCATGGGCGATGGTGAAATGGACGAGCCAGAATCGCTCGGCGCGATCTCGCTGGCCGGACGCGAACGCCTCAGCAATCTGGTCTTTGTCATCAACTGCAATCTGCAGCGTCTCGACGGCCCGGTGCGCGGCAATGGGAAAATCATCCAGGAGCTCGAATCCGACTTCCGCGGCGCCGGATGGAACGTGATCAAAGTCATCTGGGGATCGTACTGGGATCCGCTGATCGCGCGCGACAAGCACGGCATTCTGTTGAAGCGCATGGAGGAAGCGGTCGACGGCGAGTACCAGGCCTTTAAATCGCACGACGGCGCATTTGTTCGCAAGTATTTCTTTGGCAAAGATCCCGCGCTGCTCGAAATGGTCGCGAACATGTCGGACGACGATATCTGGCGGCTTAATCGCGGCGGACATGACCCACACAAGATCTACGCCGCGTATGCCGCGGCAATGAAGCATGAAAGCCAGCCAACCGTGATTCTCGCTAAAACCATCAAGGGTTACGGCATGGGCGAGTCCGGCGAGGGCCAGAATATTACCCACCAGCAGAAGAAAATGGGAACCTCGTCGATCAAGGCCTTTCGCGACCGGTTTAACGTGCCGATTCCTGACGATCAGCTCGAGAAAGTGCCGTTGTACAGGCCGGCCGAAGCGAGCGCCGAGATGCAGTACCTGCGCAGCCGCGTTGCGGCGATGGGCGGCTCATTGCCGGCGCGCCGGCGCAAGGCGGCACCGCTGCAGGTGCCGGACTTGTCGGCGTTCGAGGCGCAGCTCAAGAGCACCGAGGAGCGCGAAATCTCGACCACCATGGCGTTCGTGCGCATCCTGACGACTCTGGTGCGGGACAAGAACATCGGCAAGTTCGTGGTGCCCATTGTGCCCGATGAATCGCGCACATTCGGCATGGAAGGAATGTTTCGCCAGCTCGGCATCTATTCGCATGTCGGCCAGCTCTATACGCCGCAGGACTCCGAGCAGTTGATGTTCTACAAGGAAAGCAAGAACGGCCAGATGCTGCAGGAAGGCATCAACGAACCGGGCGCGATGTCGTCGTGGATCGCCGCTGCGACTTCATACAGTACCAACGGCGTTTCAATGATTCCGTTCTACATTTTTTACTCGATGTTCGGCTTCCAGCGCGTCGGCGATTTGGCATGGGCGGCGGGCGACATGCGCGCGCGCGGCTTCCTGCTCGGCGGCACCGCCGGCCGCACGACCTTGAACGGCGAGGGCCTCCAGCACGAGGATGGCCATAGCCATATCCTTGCTTCGACTATTCCGAATTGCGTTTCGTACGATCCGACTTTTGCATACGAGCTCGCGGTCATCATCCAGGACGGTCTGCGCCGCATGTACCAGGAGCAGGAGGACGTCTACTACTACATCACCGTGATGAACGAAAACTACACGCATCCGGCCATGCCTGAAGGCGTCGAGAAGGGCATTCTCAAAGGCATGTACCTGTTCAGCGAGGGCAAAGCGACAAAAAATGCGCCGCGAGTACAACTGCTGGGCAGCGGCACTATCCTGCGCGAAGTCATCGCGGGGGCCGCATTGCTCGAAAAAGATTTCGGCATAGCCGCGGACGTGTGGAGCGTCACCAGCTTCAATCAGCTGCGGCGCGACGGACTTGAAGCGCAGCGCTGGAATATGCTGCACCCCGAAAGCGATCCGCGTCTGAACCACATCGAAATCTGTCTCAAGGATCGTCCGGGGCCGGTGATCGCGGCCACCGATTACATGAAGCTCTACGCCGACCAGGTGCGAGCGTTCGTGCCGACGCATCATTTCTCGGTGCTCGGCACCGATGGCTTCGGTCGTTCGGATACGCGCAAGCAGTTACGCAAATTTTTCGAGGTGGATCGCAATTACATCGCGGTTGCGGCGTTGAAGGCGCTTGCCGATCAGGAAGCGCTGCCGCGCAAAACAGTGTCCGAAGCAATCAAGAAATACGGCATCGATCCTGAAAAGCCAAATCCAACGACGGTTTAAGTCCGGTCGCTCGGTTCTCACCCAGTACCAATCCACGCAGTGATTGCGCGATCATTGAGAGCTGATGGCTGAAAGCCGAGTACTACAGCGGAGAAAAGCGTTGCCAGATACGATAGAAGTCAAAGTTCCCGATATCGGCGATTTCAAGGATATCCCGGTCATTGAAGTGCTGGTCAAACCGGGAGACAGCATTAAAGCCGAAGACCCGCTGATTTCGCTCGAGTCCGACAAAGCAACGATGGAAGTGCCATCGCCTGCGGCGGGAATCGTCAAAGAGCTCAAGCTCAAGGTCGGCGACAAAGTATCGGAAGGCACCTTGGTCTTGACATTGGAAGCTCAGGCGGCACAGCCAGCGGCGCGGACGCAGCCGGCGGCAGAGGCGCGGCCGGCCGCAACACCGCCCCCCGCGCCGCCCACAGCGCTCACGGCAACGCCGCCTGCGGCCCCGCGTGCAGCTCCGGCGGTAGCGAGCCCGACCGCTGCGCTCGGCCCGCACGACGAAGCCAGTGCCCGCGGCGTTCACGCCGGCCCATCGGT
>DASYSI010000300.1:0-6785 GCA_036003485.1 Burkholderiales bacterium
ATGTACGTGCCGACGCTCGAAATGCTGTGCGAAATGGAAACGCTCGCCTCCGGCACCGTGCGGCTGACGCACGACCATCACGAAGGTGTGGCCGCATTCAAGGAAAAGCGCGCGCCGAAATTCGTTGGCAACTAGACGCCGTCAGCGCTTGCTCTCCGGCAGCCGCGGCTTGCGGCCGGCGAGACGCTCGAGCATCGCGAGTTCCGCGTTGGTGTGATTGATCATCGGCGCCTCGCCTATCGAGGCGCCGCGCGCCGCTTTTGCATAGACATAGTGCGACGCATGATTACGCGCTTTCACGTTTTTCGCGGAATTGTCGGCGGCGCTCACGAGATCGACTTCGCCATAGCAGGTGCAGAAATAAGTAAGCTCCAGTCTGGTTTCGACATAAATGCCGGTGCCGCGTATGCCAGCCACCGCCATGCTTGTGCGTATCGATTTCATTCCGCCGCCGAACACCGCAACGAGCGCACCCGACACCAGGCGCAATCCCGTAATCACGATCGAGTCTCCGGTGGTTTCCATCATCATCGAGGTCAATTGACGCAGCAGGAATGCATCCTGACCGAGCACGAATGCAACGCTGCTGCCGGCCCCGGTTTCTATTTTGTCGCCGGGCCTGATCACGGTGGTGCGGCCGGCGCGCATGCCGTTGACATAAACCTCGCCGCTCATGGCGCCGATCTGCGCGGCCGCAACCGGCAGCGACACGGTCAACGCAGCACCCAGAGCGGCTGAGCGCTGCAAAAATCGGCGCCGGCCCGAAATTGGCAGAACTACGCGCATAATTTCATTATCTCGCCCATGACGTTCGCTTAGTCGCGCCGCGGCCGTAAACCTTACCCGGTTTCGTGGCATCGGCCGGACGCGCAGCTATAATCGCGGGCAGGAAAGCCGCCCGTCTGAATTCAAGAATACCAGCATGAATCTCATCGTTACCAAAGAACACGGCGTCGCAACCGTCACCTTGAACCGCCCCGACAAGTTAAACGCCTTGTCGGGCGAGACGTACTCCGAGCTCGCCGTTACGTTTACCGCGCTCGGCAGCGACGATGAAACGCGCTGCGTCATCGTGACCGGCGCCGGGCGCGCATTCTGTTCCGGCGGTGATGTCGGAAGCATGGGCGGCTTCGACGTAGTCGCCGGCCGCGCGCGCTCGCAGGGGCATCACCACATGATCAAAAGCCTGCACAATCTCGAAAAGCCGGTGATCGCCGCAGTGCGTGGGCCTGCCGCCGGTATTGGCGCGAGCATCGCGCTCGCGTGTGACCTGATCGTGGCATCCGAAAGCGCGTACCTGTTGATGGCGTTCAAAAACGTCGGCATCCCGCCCGACGGCGGAGCGGTCTATTTTCTTACCCAGCATGTCGGCATCGCAAAAGCCAAGGAGCTCATCTATACCGCGCGCAGACTGCCTGCGGCTGAAGCGCATGCACTGGGCATCGTGATGAAAGTGGTAGCCGACGGCGAGCTTGAAACCGAAGCGCAGGCGCTCGCGCGCGAGCTTGCGGGCTCCGCGACCTACGCGCTCAAGCTTGCTAAAAAAATGCTGCAGTCGATGTACGCGCCGACGCTCGACCAACTGCTGGAAATCGAAAACCTTGCGGTGTGCGGCGCGCGGCTCACGCACGACCATAAAGAAGGTGTCGAAGCGTTCCGCCAGAAACGCGCGCCGAAATTCCGCGGGCGCTGATTCTGACGACGCGACAAGGATCCGCAGCGTGACGCACTGGAACAAGCAGACATTGGCTACCGCACTCGCGCGTGTCGCGCGCGAACGCCCCACGCAGGATGCGTTGGTGATCGCAGGTCGGCGCGTCACCTATGGCGACCTGTGGCAATCGGTGCAGCAGGTCGCGAGGGGTCTGTATGCATCGGGCATACGCCGCGGCGACCGCGTCGCAGTCTGCATGCAAAACTCGGTCGAGTGGGTGCTCTCATTCTACGGCGCGGCAACGATCGGCGCCGTAACGATCCCGGTCAACACGCGCTTCAAGGCGGAAGAACTCGAGTACTGCCTGAGGCAGGCCGACGTCAGGCTGCTGCTGATAGTCGAACGCTTTCTCAAGATCGATTTCATCGCCATGCTGCGCCGGATCTGTCCCGCGCTCGACGGCAAGCTGCCCGATGCGCGGCTTCCGCGCCTTGAACAGGTGATCGTGCTCGGCGGCGATGTTCCCGCTGCCGCGATTAGCTTCGGGCAATTGCTCGCACGCGGCAGCGGCGCAGCCAATCTGCCGCCGTTCGAGACGCACCCCGACGACGTGCTGCTCATGCAATATACCTCGGGCACGACCTCGTATCCGAAGGGCGTGATGCTGACGCACGACAACATGCTGCGCAACGCTGCTTATGTCGCGGCGCGCTTCGATTGCAAACCCGGCGACCGCTACTACAGCGCGCGGCCGTTCTATCACGTCGCCGGCACGACGCTGTCACTGCTCGCCGCGCTCGCAAGCGGCGCCACGCTGTTCTCGTCGCCGCATTTCGAGCCGGAGGAAGCGCTGCGCGTGATGTCCGCGGAGGAATGCACGCTCACTTCAGGCAACGACACGATGTTCCTGATGCTGTGCAATCACCCGAATTTTGCGCGCTATCCGCTCAAGTTGCGCGGCGGCTGGGCATCGGCCGGGCCCGAGGCGTCGCGCCAAATCGTCGAGCGCATGGGGATGCACGGCCTGTGTCACGCCTACGGGCTCTCGGAAGCTTCGCCCAACGTCTGCATGTCGCATCACGACGACGACCTCGAGAAACGCATCAACGGCTGGGGGCACGTGCTCGACGAGGTCGAAGTGCGAATTGTCGACGACACAACCGGCGTCGACCAGCCGCCGGGGAGCAGCGGTGAAATTCTGGTGCGCGGCTGGAGCGTAATGAAAGGGTATTACAATATGCCCGAGCAAACTGCGCGCGCGATCGATGCACACGGCTGGCTGCATACCGGCGATTTGGGAATCATGGACGCGGGCGGCCGGCTGCGCTTTCTGACCCGCATCAAGGACGTCTTGCGCGTCGGCGGCGAGAACGTGGCGCCGGCCGAAGTCGAGGACGTGCTGCACCGGCACCCGAAGATCAAGCACGCGCAGGTCATCGGCGTGCCTGAGCCGCGCCTCACCGAAGTGCCCGCCGCGTACGTGATCCTGCGCGAAGGCGAAGACCTGACGCCCGATGAGATCATTGCGTGGAGCAAAGAGCGCATGGCCAACTTCCGCGTGCCACGCTACGTTAAAATCGTGGATACGTTCGAGCATATCGGCATGACCGGCAGCGCAAAAGTGCAGAAAAACAAACTGCGCGCGCAGGCTCAGATCGATTTTAGTCTGGAGAAGCTGACCGCAAAGTAGTTTGTGTTTAACCGCCATAAGAAGGAATTAAAACCATGCAAAGCCTGAAGGAACAATCGCCGCTCGGCATATTCATCGAGCACTGCAAGAAAGGGGAGCTTGCGTACCAGGTCTGCACCGACGACAACACGCCGGTATTCTTTCCGCGCGCCGTCGCGCCCAAATCCGGCAGCACCAACCTCGAGTGGCGCGTGGCCAAGGGAACCGGCACCGTTCACGCGACGACCGTCGTCTATACCAAGGACAAGCCGCCGCACAATGTCGCGCTGATCGACCTCGACGAAGGCTTTCGACTGATGAGCCGCGTCGAGGACATCGACCCGATGCAGGTCAAGATCGGCATGCGCGTCAAGGTCAGGATCGACCCCGGTGACGACAAACAGCCGCCCTACCCCGTGTTCGTTGCTGCCGAAGGGAGCGCAAAATGAGCGGGCAAAAGAAAGGCAGTGTTGCGGTTGTCGGCGCCGCCGAATCGGATCTCGGCCAGGTCGCCCCGCACACGAGTCCTGCCGATCTGATGGCGCAGGCGACACGGCGCGCGCTCGACGATTGCGGGCTCAAGCTCTCGGACATCGACGGGATATTCTCCGCAACCTCGCAAATACGCCTGTCGCCGCTGGCGCTCGCCGAGTATCTGGGTATCAAGCCCAGCTATTTCGACGGTACTATCATCGGCGGTTCGTCGTTCATGACGCACGTTGCGCACGCGCAGGCGGCGATCGAGGCCGGACTGTGCCAGGTCGCGCTAATCGCGTACGGCAGCACGCAGCGCACCGTAAGCCGTTCCGCCGCGAGCGCGCGTGAATACAATTACTACGAGTCGCCGTACAAGCCGTTCCTTCCAGCTTCGGCCTACGCGCTCGCCGCATCGCGCCACATGCACGAATTCGGCACCACGCGCGAACAGCTCGCCGAAGTCGCAGTCGCCGCGCGCAAGTGGGCACTGATGAATCCAGTGGCATGGGAAAAAGAGCCTCTCACGATCGAGCAAGTGCTGAAGGCGCGCATGGTGAGCTATCCGCTGACGGTGCGCGACTGCTGCCTCGTCACCGACGGCGGCGGCGCGATTATCCTGACTTCGGCCGCGCGCGCGAAGACGCTCAAGAAGAAACCGGTCTATGTGCTCGGCGTCGGCGAAGCACTCGGGCATGCCACGATTTCCAACATGCCGAAGCTGACTGTCACCGCAGCCGCCGAATCGGGACCGAAAGCGTTCAAGATGGCGGGAATCAAGCCGTCTGACGTCGACATGCTATCGCTGTACGATGCGTTCACGATCACGCCTATCCTGTTCCTCGAGGACCTTGGGTTCTGTCCCAAGGGCGAAGGCGGCCGGTTTGTGTCAGGCGGCGCGATCGCCCCGGGCGGCAAGCTCGCGGTCAATACCAGCGGCGGCGGATTATCGTACAACCATCCCGGCATGTACGGGCTCCTGGTGCTGATCGAAGCCGTGCGTCAGGTGCGCGGCGAATGCGGCCAGCGCCAGGTCAAAGATTGCGAAATAACGCTTGCGCACGGCAATGGCGGCGTACTGTCGAGCCAGTGCACGGTGTTGTTCGGCTCGGATGCGACGCTGTAAAGATTTCCGCGCTGGTTCGACTGATCGTCAGTAATCGGGACCCGTTCATGGGAATCTGCGGCGGGCCCGATGGTCTCAATCACAGGAGGTTAGCTCATGGAACGACGCACATTTTGGAAACTGCTCGCGGGAACACCCTTTTTCCTCGGATTCGCGAGGCACGCGTTGGCAGCTCAGGCCTCGTCGCTGAAAGAGGTCGGTGAACTGCAGAAAAACTGGAAGATGCTGCTTGCAGACGGCGCGGATGTCGCGGCTTCGGCGACGCCCGCGCTCAATCGCAGCAATGCGGAGTGGAAGAAAATCCTGCCGCCCGCGGCCTACGACGTGCTGCGCGAAGAGGGAACCGAGCGCCCGGGCACAAGTCCGCTCAATGCCGAGAAGCGTCCCGGCGTGTTCGTGTGCGCCGGTTGCAGCCTGCCGCTGTTTACGTCGGCAATGAAATACGAGAGCGGCACCGGCTGGCCGAGCTTCTTCACGACCATCCCCGACGCTTTTGGCACCAAGACCGACCACAAAATTCTGTATCCGCGCACCGAATATCACTGTGCTCGCTGTGGCGGACATCAAGGCCACATATTCGACGATGGCCCGCCGCCGACGGGCAAGCGCTATTGCAATAACGGCGTCGCATTGAGGTTCATTCCCAAGACCGGCAAAGCCTGATTTCGGGCGGCTCGCCCTTGCCGGAACGTCCGCGAGTCTGGCGCAAGGCCGTCGCGCGCAGGCGCTGCGTCCGTCTCCGAAGTCACATCCCCCGAGGGGCCCCTGTTCCGTTCTCCGACGGCGCCTGCGAGCAGTGAGCAGGGATCGGCGGAACGCGAAGCAGGGGCCCCGTTTGCGGGGATGCGACCGTGCAGTCGATCATGAGCGCGTCGCAACTGCCGATCCCGTGCGCGTCTTCGGGGTCAGATCCCGCAGGGGCCCTCTTCCGCCCTACGACGCGCCCCGCTTGCGGGATGCGAACGTCCGCGAGTCTGGCGCAAGGCCGTCGCGCGCAGGCGCTGCGTCCGTCTCCGAAGTCACATCCCCCGAGGGGGCCCCTGTTCCGTTCTCCGACGGCCCCTGCTATGCTGCAAGTCTGATGCCTAATATCGCATTCAGACTTGCCAGAATTCCGGACGCCCTTCCAATCGCGTTGATGTCGCGCGAGCTGATCGAAACCGGACTTGCCGGCTGGTCGTGGCCTCCGGACCGCGTGACGCGCTCGATTCACGCCCGCGACACGATCGTGCTCGTGGCGGCAGTTCGAAATTCCGTCGTCGGCTTTGCGATCATGAACTTCGGCGACGCGCAGGCGCATCTGAGCCTGCTCGCGGTGCGATCGTCGCATCAGCGCTGCGGCATCGGTACGGGCATGATTGCGTGGCTCGAGGAATCGGCGCTCGTCGCAGGCATCGCAACCATCAACCTGGAACTGCGTGCGACGAACCATGCAGCGCGCGATTTTTACCGCACGCTCGGGTTCGCCGAAACGGCTTACATCCCAGGCTACTATAGCGGCATCGAAACCGCGCTCAGAATGTCGCGCGATATCCGTCGTTACATTTCGGATCGCATCAGCTGACCACACTAGCAGGCGATTTGCGGCCGGACGATTCCGGCCGTTTCAGTGGATCACGTAGCCGCCGTCGATTACCACGTTGCTGCCGTGCACGAACGTGGCCTCGGTCGATGCCAGAAACAATATCGCCTGTGCGACCTCTTCGGGCCGGCCCCACCGCCCGAGCGGCACCTGCGACGCGCGCGACTCGCGATAGCCCGGCTCGCTTTCCATGCGCGCGCGCGTGAATTCGGTTTCGATCGGCCCTGGGCTCACCGCGTTGATCGTGATTTTGTCCGGAGCGAGCTCAAACGCCATCGCC
>DASYSI010000301.1:0-4000 GCA_036003485.1 Burkholderiales bacterium
TCAATCACGAACGCGTGCAACTGCTCGCCGCTGCCGGCATTTCAAAGGCGCACGCGCAAGCCATGCTGTACGAGTACTCGATGCTGCCTGCCGCGTGCTTCAGACAAGGCGATCTGCGTGTATTAAAAGAAAAAGGCCGCGTGCTCGAAGACAGAGTGTCACTGGTCGATGGGCCGGACGATATCTATATCGGCGTCATGGGCGGACCCGGTATCCACAGTGTCTATCTGCCCGGTTTCGCCCACGAAACCATCCCGTATGCACCGATCAGCAGGGTAATAGGCGAAAAGCAAAACAGCTGACGTTATTTTGCCAATCCGAGCTCAACGAGGATCTTGCGATACTCGTCGTAGCGCGCATCGAGATATTTCCGACTGTCCGCGCTATTCATATAGTTATTTTCCCAATCATTCGCAGCAAGTTCATTCTTCCACGCTTCGGTCTGCGCCACGCGCGCCAAAGCGTTATCCCAGAACGCGATCTGGGCGGCGTTCCAACCTTTCGGCGCGATCAGCATCCGGTAGCCCGCTGCGACGACATTGACGCCTTGTTCGATCCAGGTCGGTGCGCTCGCAAATGGACCGCCGATCCGCTGCGGCGCTGCGATTGCGACGATCCGCACCTTTCCGGTTCCCATGACAGGCGCATAGGTCGATGTCGGCGTCGCGACCACGTCGACGTGGCCGCCCATCAGCGCGGTCGTAGCGTCGATCGATGCCTTGTAGATCACGATTTTCAGCTTGCGCGGGTCGATGCCCGCCGCCCTTGCCACCGACGCAATGCCGATGTGATTCGCGTTTCCCGGGCTCGTGCCGAACGCGAAGGTAACCGAATCCGGGTTCTTCTTCAGCCGCTCGACAAGGTCCTTACCGGTCTTGATCGGGCCATCTGCGTTTACCGCAAATCCTATGTACTCGCCGTAAAGAATGGCGACCGGAGTGAAATCGGTATAACTGAATTGACTCAGGCCCAGCACATGGTTGGTCAGCATGGTTGCGGTCGCAATGGCCAGGTAATGCCCATCGCGCGGAAACTGATTCAGATAGGTGTAAGCGAGATTGCCGCTGCCGCCCGGCTTGTTCACGATGTTGATCGGCGTCGTGACGAGTCCGTTATCCTGCAATATCTTTTGAATGACGCGCACCGTTCGATCCTGTCCGCCGCCGGCACTGTCGGGAACGATAAACTCTATCGGTTTTTCTGGCTTCCATCCTGGCGCTGCCGCATAGGCATTCACTGCGGTCATGGCGCCGACCAGCAAATAGACGAGGCGATGAATAACGGACATTACGTTACGACGATACCCCAGCATGTGCACGTGCTTCTCCTTATTTTGTGCGTGAGATTTCAGCTGATTGCATAATGCATGGCTTGCGCGCGCAGAAGTGTAGCAGTGCACCCATCTAGGCGGAGTTCGGAAGTTCGACGAAGCCGGCCCGGAGAATAGCGCCGGGATCTGCTAATTTATCCATATAATACTCGAATAGATGCGTGAAATTCTGAACGAGGCAAGGCGCCGCGGCTCAGGTTCCGTGGCCAGCATTGCGTCCTGGTCTCGGCACTGGTGCGAAAAATTATGCCGCGTTTGATCGTCCATCTATTTCTGCTTGGCATCCTTGCTGCGCGAACCGGCGTTGCGTCGGCTCAGGAGTTCCCGGTTAAGCCGATTCGCGTGATCACTGCCGAAGTTGGCGGGAGTTCGGATTTCGTCGCACGCGTCATCGCGCAGGGTTTGCCGGGTATTCTGGGCCAGCAGGTGATCGTCGAGAACCGGGCAGGGGGCGGCGGCATTATCGCGGCGCAACTCGTGATCAAGGCGCCGCGTGATGGCTATACGCTTCTTCTTTACAGTGATGGCACGTGGACTCTGCCGCTGATACAAAATGTGCCCTACGATCCCATCAGCGATTTTGCGCCGATTACCGTAGCCGACCGGTTTCCCAACATTCTCGCAGTTCATCCTTCGCTGCCGGTCAAGTCGGTCAAGGATCTGATTGCCCTCGCCAAGGCCAGGCCGGGACAGCTCGCGTATGCCTCGGGCGGCACGGGTTCGTCATCTCATCTAGGCGGTGAAATGTTGAAAGCCATGGCGGGCGTCAATATCGTGCGCGTCCCCTACAAGGGCACTGCGCCTGCGATGATCGATTTGATATCCGGTCAGGAGCAACTGATGATCGCAACGCTCGGCGGCCTGGCGCCGCATCTGAAAGCGGGCAGAGTGCGCGCGCTGGCGGTTACCTCGGCTCAACCCACCGCGCTCGCTCCCGGTTTGCCCACGGTGGCTGCCGCCGGGCTTCCGGGTTACGAATCGGAAGCGAAGCATGCGGTTTTTGCGCCGGCCGGCACTCCGCGCGCCATCGTGATCCGGCTCAACGAAGAAATTGTGCGGTTACTCAACAAGTCCGAAATGAAAGAAAAACTTTTCAACGCGGGAGGCGAGGTTATCGGCAATTCGCCCGAGCAGTTCACCGCGATGATGAAGAGCGATATGACGAGATTAGGCAAGCTGTTCAAGGAGGCCGGCATTCGCTCGGACTAGACTCCCGATCCGGACGCGCTATAATTCCGCCGCTCTTGTCCCCGGCACCAATAAATGACCGACGAATCCACCGGTTCCGATGAGTCGCTGACCGCGTGCGTCGCACGGTTCACTGCGACCACGCGTTACGACGACATCCCGGCAAATGTGCTGCGCAGCGCAAAAAAAGCCATCCTGGATACTATCGGAGTCGCGCTCGCGGGCGCGCAGGCCGAGGCGAGTGTCGTTCTGAGGCGCTACATCGAAGGGCTAGGCTGCAACGGCGCCGGCGCAGTCACCGTCTTTGGCTCCGCATTGCGCGCATTGCCGCGCTTCGCCGCGCTCGCCAATGCGACGGCAATGCATGCAGACGACTTCGACGACAGCTTCCCGAGCAGGCTGCATTCGTCATCCCCGGTGCTGGCGGCAGTATTTGCAGAAGCCGAGCGCGCGGATGCGAGCGGCAGGGATCTGCTTGCCGCATTCTGCGTGGGCACCGAGGTTACGTGCAAGGTCGTGCAGACGATGAATCCGGAACACTATGCGCGCGGATATCATGCTACCAGCACCTGCGGTGTTTTCGGGGCTACCGCCGGCGTATGTAATCTGCATCGGATGTCGCCCGAGGCGACGGCGGCGGCGCTCGGTATCGCCGGCAGCGAAGCCGCGGGCTTGCGCGAAAATTTCGGCACCATGGTAAAGCCATTGCACGCCGGGCGTGCTGCAGAAAGCGCGTTGGTCGCAGTTTCGCTGATCGAGCTCGGTTTCACCGCAACGCATACTATTCTCGAGGGCCCGCGCGGGTTCTTCACCGCAGGCGGTGGAAGCTACGATGGCAATGTGATGCGCGGTAAGTTTGGTAACCCCTGGTGTTATCTCATCCCCGGTATCGCGATCAAGCCGTTTCCTTCCGGGTGGCTGACGCACCCCGCAATGTGCGAGTTGCGGGCACTTATCCTCAAACATGATATTCGGCCCGAGCAAGTCGACCGGCTTGCCGTCAAAACTAACCGCGTGCTGCCTCTGAATCTCACTTATCACCAGCCAAAGACCGGTTTGCAGGGAAAGTTCAGCATGGAGTTCTGCCTTGCCGCAATCATGGTGCTGCGACAAGCCGGACTCTCCGAGTTCAGCGACGAAGTCGTTAACCGGTCCGACATCCGGGAATTTTTGGGCAAAATCGATTACAGCGTCTACAGCGACGCCGAAGCGGCAGCCGAGCGTTATACGCTGCTCACCACTTTCCTCGATATTACGTTCAAGGACGGACGCCGATTCACGCTGCGCGTCGACGCCGCAAAAGGCAGTCCCGAGTTTCCGATGGATGAGGATGAAGTCGCGCAAAAGGTTCGCGAATGCGCCCAATTCTCCGGCTGGGCCGGATCGCGCACCGAAAAACTGATCGAGCAGATACTCCGTCTCGAGCAAGTCGACGACGTGCGATCGATCGCGGGTCTGCTGCGCTCAGACCTTTGATCTTCG
>DASYSI010000302.1:0-6240 GCA_036003485.1 Burkholderiales bacterium
CATGCGGTTGGCGTATTTTGTTGCACGGGCGTTTCTGGCAGGTATCGTGGTCGTCGCCGGGTCGCAGATGGCGTGCGGCCAGGAGAATTTTCCGAACAAAGTCGTGCGTATCGTCACACCTGCCACCGGCGGCGGTTCGGACGTGCTGGCGCGTCTGATTGCACCGGCGCTCACCGAAAGCCTGGGGCAACAGGTGATCGTCGACAATCGCGGTTCGATCTCAGCGGAAATTGTGGCGAAGTCGCCTGCCGATGGTTACACCGTGCTTATAGATGGCAGTCCGCTTTGGCTCTTGCCGCTGTTTCGCGCCGTACCGTGGGATCCGGTCAAGGATTTTGCGCCGCTCACATTGGCGGTGAGCTCTCCCAGCTTGCTGGTCGTACACCCGTCGGTGCCGGTCAGGTCGGTCAAGGAATTGATCGCCCTGGCCAAAGCCAGACCGGGACAGCTCAATTATGCCGCGGGCACGATCGGCGCGACGCCGCATCTCGCGGCCGAATTATTCAAGGTGATGGCGGGTGTGAATATCGTGCGTGTACCGTATAAAGGCTCAGGCCCGTCGCTGATCGGCCTGATGAGCGGCGAAGTCGAGTTCATGTTTCCGGGCGCGGCTTCAGCGTGGGGCTTCGTCAAGCAGGGCAGGCTGAGAGCTTTGGGAATCTGCGCGCTGCATCCCTCGGCGCTCTTTCCGGGCGTGCCCACCGTATCGGCGTCGGGCGTGCCCGGTTATGAATCGGTGTCGCCGCAGGGCGTCGTTGCACCCGCCCGGACTCCGGTTGCGATCGTTACTCGCCTGAACCGGGAATTCGTGCGGGCCCTGAACCGGCCCGAGGTCAAAGAAAGGCTCAACAGCTCTGGAATCGAAATCGTCGGCAGCTCGCCGGAGGAATATGCAGCCAGCATGAGATCCGATATCGCCAGGACGAGCAAGCTGATCAAGGACGCGAACATTCGCAAAGAATAACGCCACCGGTGGATCAGGCGCTTCGCGATGCCGGGGCGACTTCGAAAATCAGCGCAATTTGCCTTCGATCTTCCGCAGCCGCTGCTCTAACGAATCGACTTTGGTCGACAATACTTTGATTGCTTCAGTCTGAGCGCGAATCAGATCCTTCAAGTCCGGTGGCGCCCTGGGACCATCCGCAGCCGCTGGATGTTTGGGCGGCATGACGGCGGGGGGTGGTGCATATTCGGGTCGCAGGATGGAAACATCCGGAAGCGCCTTGGGTGTCGGTCCTGCAGTCGGCGGTGTGGAAGGCTGAGCATAAGCAGAGCCGCAGGCGACGATGCCGGCCAGAACGCAGAATAGCTTCATCGGAGCTCCTTTCGGATGCCGATCATACAACGAACGCCAATGCGCCTGCCGTCGCCTGTGTCAACTCTTTGCTTTTTTCGTTCGTCCGCGCTGGCGCGTCTCCGCTGGCGTCTGTACTTTGGTGCGGCGCGTTGTTTCTAACGCGGGAATCAGTCGAAGCGATTCATTCAGTGCGGTAACGAGCGCTGCGTCGCCTGTAATGAGGGAATGCCAGGCAAGCTCGTAACCCTTGCGTCTGCCTTTGGGTGCTAGATGCAGGCACTTGGGCGTAATGGTCAGCGTGTATTTTTTACCCTCGACAGAAATCTCTCGTTTGAGCGGACCGTCGAGTTTGGTCGTCATAACGGATGTTTAGGCACGTTCGGATTACCACCCGCAGGCATGTGCCGGTTCGCGCCCGCCGGCGCAATCAGTTCTGGCGTGTCGTTGCTGGGGTTATTGACTGCCGGGCTGACCGGGTACTTTTGCAGTAAATCATTGCGACAAGGTTTGAGCAGCGCGGCAGGATCCGGAGCCGTCACCCACATGTTCCAGTCCTTCGGTTCGACGATGATCGGCATGCGGTCATGCACGTCCTGGGTGAATGGATTGGGCTCGCCGACTATTATCGTAAAGCAAATCTGCACGTCGCTATCAGGCGGAGCCTGTTCCCAGAGACCTGCGAATGCAAGCAACGACGAATCGCGGCTGGTGAAATAATAGGGTTGCTTACCCGATGAGCGCGTTTGCCACTCATAATAGCCGCTCGCCGGAACCAGACATCGGCGCGATTTGTACGCATCGCGGAAAATCGGCTTGGTGGCAACGGTCTCGGCGCGCGCATTGATCGTGCGATAGGTTATGGTTTCGTCACTCGACCCAAACGGGAAACCCCAGCGCGCTGTCGTAAGTTCAAGCTTGCCATCCACGAGACGCACGATCGGCATGATCTGCGTCGGTGCAACGTTGTAGCGTTCAGGAAACCGATCGAGCCCCCCAAAGTACTCGCGTTCGACTGCCGATCGGCAGCGGGGCTTGGCTAAAACGTAACGACCGCACATAACTGCATACTTTTGAAGAAAATGAAACAAACCCGTGAGGGGAGGATACGGCCGGACAGCGTCGCGATGTACGGATTACGATACACCACACACGCCCCGGAAGCGAATTATCGACGCAGTTTCCTTGCCTGAGTGTCCGGATATGTCCTATTTTTTGGTGAGGAGTTGCTCGAATTGTTTCAGTATTGTTGGTGTCGTGCTTCGGCGACAATTCTGAAATGCAGTGGGGGCTCAGTCGGCTGTTGCGCCAGAGTCCCGGACCGCTTTACCCCACTTGATGATTTCCGATTTGATGTAAGCGGCGAATTCTGTGCGGCTGCTGCCGATCGGGTGAACGCGAGAGTGTTGAGCCGCTCCCTGATATCGGGGTCGCTGATTATGCTCACCATTTCGGCGTTCAACTTGTCGAGTATCGCAGCCGGAGTTCTGGCAGGCGCGACGATGCCGACCCAGCCTACTGCCTCGAACCCGGGATAGCCCAGCTCTGCGATGGTCGGCAATTCGGGAAGAAAGGGCGACCGCGTCAGCTTCGCGACGCCGAGGCCACGCAGCCTGCCTGATTTGACGTGCATGAGGGCCGCGGGAAGTACGTCGGACATTACGGCGACCTGACCCCCGAGCAGTTGGATATACATGTCGGCGCTGGTTTTGAACGGCACGTGGTTCAGTTGAATTCGCGCCGCGCTGCGAAACATCTCCATCGAAAGATGATTGGTCGAACCACTGCCAAGCGACGCAAAATTGATCTGACCTGGCTTTGCCCTGGCTGCGGCCACGAACTCCTGCAACGTCTTGAATTCCGCGGTCGGGCTTGCAACGAGCGTCTGCGGCGTGGAAACAAGATTGGCGATGGGTGCGAAATCGTTGATCGCATCATACGGCGGCTTCGCGTACAAATTGGGTGCGCTGCCAAACGCGCTTGACGATCCACGGCAGGGCCAATTTGCTGGTTGCTGTCATGGCCGGATGGCCTGTTGCAGGAAATGCACGCTCAATGGCAGCATCTGCGGCACGGCAACGCGGGTCAAGCATTTCAATTCCTGTTTAGCAAGCCAGAAACCGCCGCGCAGGAAATCCGACGCCGATTTGAATTTTGAGATACCTTCAGTCACTTCAATTTCAGAGGAATGCCCATGCTTCCCGATGCGATGACCGCGATCTCGATTACGCGCGCAGGCGGCCCCGAAGTGCTGCAGCCGGTCACGCGACCGATTCCGCAACCCGCGCCGGGAGAAGTACTCATCAAAGTTGCATTTGCCGGCGTCAACCGTCACGACTGCGGGCAACGTTTGCGCGGATTTGCTCCGCCCGGAGCCACCGACATTCCGGGGCTGGAGGTCGCGGGCGAAGTCGTGGCGACAGGCGCCGGGGTGACGCGCTGGAAATCCGGCGATCGCGTGTGCGCGCTCGTCAACGGCGGCGGCTACGCGCAATATTGCATCGCGGCCGAACCGATCACAATGCCGATTCCCGCGGGATTTGACCTGAAGCTTGCGGCCGCATTGCCCGAAACTCTGTTTACCGCGTGGCTCAACGTGTTCATGCTCGGGCGGCTCAAAGCGGGCGAATGGCTGCTGGTGCACGGCGGTTCGAGCGGAGTGGGCACGATGGCGATTCAGCTTGCTCGTCTGGAAGGCGCACAAGTGGTGGCAACCGCGGGAAGCGCTCCGAAGTGCGAAGTCTGCGCGAAGCTCGGCGCAAAGAGCGCGATCAACTATCGCGAGCAGGATTTCGTCGCGGGCGTGAAACGCGCCACCACAGACCACGGCGCAGACGTCATCCTCGACATGGTCGGCGGGACTTACGCAAAGCAAAACATCGAGGCGCTCGCGATCGACGGCCGCGTGGTCCACCTGAGCGGAGGCAGCGGAGGCAAAGTGTCGGCGGCGACGGAATTTTGCGTGTCCGTGTCTGCGATCATGGCGAAGCGCGCAGTTGTGACGGGATCGCAGTTGCGGTCGTCCACGCTGGCGCTGAAAACCGAAATCGTGCGGCAGCTCGAGAGCCGGGTGTGGACGCATCTCGGTACCAAAGTCATACCCATTATCGACTCGGTGTTCCCGCTCGCGCGGGCTTCCGACGCCCACGCCCGCATGGAATCGAGCGCGCACATCGGCAAGATACTGCTCGAAGTTACCCACTGACGACGGCCGACTGTATGCGCGCTTGATTGACCTGCACTGAAATACAAGACGCGCGACACGCCGCCCCACGAGGTTGAATGTTGCGTACAATGATCATTGTCGAGCGCCAGTGCCGCGTCAGACTGGATACCGTATGACTGAAAAATACGATGCGATCGTTATCGGAACCGGGCAGGCCGGTCCCTCACTCGCCGTGCGTCTGGCGCATGCCGGCAAAAAAACCGCCATCATCGAGCGCAAACTCTTCGGCGGAACCTGCGTCAACGTGGGATGCGTCCCGACCAAGACCCTGATCGCGAGTGCGCGTGCCGCGTACGTCGCACGCAGCGGCGCAGATTTCGGCGTCATGATCGACGGGAAAATCCGCGTCGACATGGCGCGCGTGAAGGCACGCAAGGATGCGGTCGTGCGCGAGTCGAATCAAGGACTGACCGACTGGCTGAAGAAAACGCGTCATCTCACGGTCTACGAAGGCCACGGCCGGTTCGAGAGCCCGCACACCGTGAGTGTCAACGATGTACTGTTGGAAGCCGGCCAGATATTTCTCAATGTCGGGGCGCGCGCCATGGTTCCCGACTTGCCGGGATTGACCGACGTCGGTTACCTGACCAACTCCAGCATGATGGATGTCGATTTCCTGCCGGAACATCTGATCATCGTCGGCGGCAGCTACGTCGGACTCGAGTTCGCGCAAATGTATCGTCGTTTCGGCAGCCGCGTCACGGTGGTGGAAATGGGCGACCGGCTTATTTCACGCGAAGACGAGCACATATCGGCGGCGGTCGCTGACATTCTCAAGCGCGAGGGTATCGAGATCCGCCTCAAAGCCGAATGCATTAGCGCGGCAAAAAGCAAAGACGGCATGATGGTGAATGTGAGCTGCGATGAGGAGCCGCGCAAGATCGCAGGCACGCATTTATTGCTCGCCGTCGGGCGCGTGCCTAATACCAATGATCTGGGACTCGATAAAGCAGGCGTCAAAACCGACGCGCGCGGTTATATCACCGTGGACGAAAAGCTGCGCACCAATGTGCCGGGCATCTGGGCTTTAGGCGACGTAAACGCCCGCGGCGCGTTTACGCATACCTCGTACAATGATTATGAGATTGTCGCGGCAAACCTGCTCGATAACGATCCACGCAGCGTGAGCGACCGCATCCAGGCGTATGCGCTCTACATCGATCCGCCCCTCGCGCGCGTCGGCATGACTGAGCGCGAGGCCAAAAATCTCGGCCGCAAAATATTAACCGGGAACATGAAGATGAGCCGCGTCGGGCGCGCGCGCGAGCGCAGCGAAACGCAGGGCTTCATGCGGATATTGGTCGATGCGGAAAGCAAAATGATACTGGGCGCCGCGCTGCTGGGTATCGAAGGCGATGAGGCGGTGCACTCGATCCTCGACATCATGTATGCCAAAGCCCCTTACACGGTCATCCAGCGGGCGATGCATATTCATCCCACGGTGTCAGAGCTGATTCCGACGCTTCTGGGCGACCTCAAGCCTTTAGCAGGCTGATGCAGAACCCGCTGGGAGCCGCGTTTGCACGAAAAGTGCTCAGATGCTAGGCGCGCGACGAAGGTCGAATGCTCGCTCTATTCGACGAGGCGCGCAACGCCGCAGCTGGGCACTTTTCGTGCAAACCCTTCGGGGCGGTGCTTGGCGGGGCCCGCCGCAGCGGCCGTGCCAAGGAAACGGCGCAGCGCAGGCGGGCCATCGATCGCGCTCCCCGGCCTTGCTTCG
>DASYSI010000303.1:0-2889 GCA_036003485.1 Burkholderiales bacterium
CGTGCTGGCGCAGGGTCTCGAGCGCGAGCTGGGCGTTGCACGCGTCGTCGAGTGATTCGGGCGACACGCCTTCGAGTATAACAATCCAGTTCGGAATAATGGTGGGCCGTCCCTTTCTTTCCTCCGGCACGAGCGTGCTCGCCGGTTTGTCTGCAATACAGAAATGCGCGGCGACGATCCCGGGCATCGCGCTTATCTGCGGCAATGCCGTTCGCAAATATTGATCGAGTTCAATTTCTTGACCATCACCGGGATCGAAACGCAGCGTCAGCAGGTAACCGCCCTGCCCGATACCCAGCGTCAACTCCACTTTGGCCATGGCGCGCACGCTGTTGCTGATCAGCTTCGTCGTGCTTCGAGTCAGCGCGCTCGGATTGTTGGCTTTGGCCATGTACGCCGCTCCGGTCAGCACCGATAGATCATCAACTTCGTACAGCATCAGAAAATCGCGCCGGGCACGCACCGCAATCGAGCGCCGGCCGCGTTGAAAACCCGGAATGCCGACGCGCCCCACCATGTGCTCGCGGCTGTGCCATTCGTAGTAGGCCGGCCTATCTTGCTTCGCGACATCGCTCCAGTTAATCATCACCGCCCGTCCCGCTAGCATGCGTCGTCTCCTTGTGCAGTGCTCATTCGAGGCGCGCGCCCGACTCCCTGACAATACGCGCCCAGTTCGCGATTTCCGATTTGATATAAGCGGCGAACTGTTCGGGCGTATTCGTCATGACGCTGGCGCCCTGTCCAGCCAGCCGTTCCTTCATATCCACTGTGTTGAGTGCCTTTACGGTGTCGGCGTGTAGCCGCACGATGATGTCCTTCGCCACTCCCGCCGGCGCTAGCAGTCCCCACCACGACGTGATGTCGACCTGATAGCCCGCCTCCGCGAGCGTAGGCACGGCGGGCAGCAACGCAAAGCGCTGCGCACTGGTGACGGCGATCTGGCGCAAGCGTCCGGCCTTTACGTAAGGCTGCGCGGAGATCGGCGAAGTGAAATACAACGAAGCCTGGCCTGCGATCACGTCCGTCAGCGCAGGTACCGCTCCCTTGTAAGGGATGTGCACGATGTCGATCTTCGCTAGTTTCTTGAAAAATTCGGCCGCGAGATGCCCGGGACTGCCATTACCAGCCGAGGCGTAGTTGATTGATCCCGGCTTCGCCTTCGCCAGCGCGACCAGATCCTTGACTGCATGTACCGGCAGCGAAGGGTGCACGACGAGCAGATTCGGCGAGATCGCGATCAAGGTGATCGGCGTGAAGTCCCTGAGCGGATCGTATGGCAGCTTTCCCATCAGATGCTGGTTGATCGCCAGATTGCTGGCCTGTCCAACGAACATCGTGTAGCCGTCGGGCGCAGCCTTTGCCGCCGCCTCGGCGCCGATCACGCCGCCTGCACCCGGCCGCTGCTCGACAACGACCTGCTGGGAGAGTGTTTCGGTCAGCTTGGCAGCGAGTATGCGCCCGAAGATATCGGTGGCGCCGCCCGGGGGATATGGAACAATCAAACGGATCGGCTTCGACGGATAAGGCTGAGCAACTACCGCTAGCGTCCATGTCAAACTCAGCAGCACTAATGCTATTGCCAGCCAGCGTTGTGCCATGTGCCATAACCCGGGCGGCATTGTCCGGTCTCCGCCCCAACACCAACCCCCTCGCCGAGATCCGGGACATCCACCCGGCGGGTAAGGAACGAACAACCGTATCGGTTTAGAAGGATAGGTTTGAGCAACAATCGGTGCAGCCCATAGGAGGATCACCGTCGCCAGCACAATTATCAACCGGCCGAATGGAGAGTTATTCATAACGACAGCACCTGGAGTTGGGTCGGTTGACGCGATATTACCCAATGGATAGGATCAATCATAGCTGCGTTTTGGTTATTCGATGGCAATCACAGTGAAACGTCTGCACCCGCTGTTCGCTGCCGAAATCGGCGGCGTCGATCTGACGCGTGCGCTCGATGATGCCACTTTTAGCACGATCGAGAACGCTTTCGAAGAATATTCCGTGCTGGTCTTCCACGGCCAGCGCATCGATGATGAGCAGCAGCTCGCATTCAGCCGCCGCTTCGGCGCACTCGAGCAGACCACCGCCAACGTCACCAACGACGGCAAACGAAGCGAGGTCGCCGACATCAGTAACGTCGGCGCGGACGGCAAGCTGATGCCGCTCGACTCGAAGTCCATGAAGTATCGCGACGGCAACGAGATGTGGCACAGCGACAGCTCGTTCAAGCCTATCCCGGCCAAGGCGTCGCTGCTGTCCGCACGCGAGGTGCCGCCGCAGGAAGGCGACACTGAATTCGCGAGCCTGCGCGCAGCTTATGCGGCGCTGCCAAAGCAGATGCTCGCGGGCCTCGAAAATCTCATCGCGATCCACAGCTATACGTACTCGCGCGGCCTCGTCGATCCGGATCTGTTTACCCCCGAGCAGGCTGCCCAGGTCCCGCCGGTGCGTCAAAGTCTCATCCGCATCAATCCGAAGAACGGCCGCAAAGCGCTGTATCTCGGCTCACACGCGTCGCACATCGAAGGCATGCCGGTCGAAGCGGGCCGTAAAATTCTGCATGAGCTGCTCGCGGCTGCAACGCAGCCGAGCTTCGTCTACCGCCATGCGTGGCGGCAGTTCGATTTGGTGATCTGGGACAACCGCGCGGTGCTTCATCGCGGACGCGGCTGGGACAAGGCGCGCCACCGCCGCGTCATGCATCGCACGACGGTCGCGGGCGAGAAATCGACGCTCGATGAAGTGATGCAGACTGCGTAAGCTGCAGACGGTTCCCTTGCCTGCATAGGCAAACTGGACGAATGTTTCATGCCTGCGGTCCTCACCTCATCGCTTGCGTCCGCGCGAGCGTAGCGTGGGCAAGCAAAGGCAGTGCGGCGTCCGGGA
>DASYSI010000304.1:0-7696 GCA_036003485.1 Burkholderiales bacterium
CGATCGTTAACACCTGGAGCGACATCAACCAGTGCCATGCGCATTTCCGCCAGCGCGCCGAAGAAATCAAGCGCGGAGTCTGGCAGGCGGGCGGGTTCCCGCTCGAGATGCCGGTGATCACGCTGTCCGAACCGTTCATGAAGCCTTCGCCGCTCATGTACCGCAATTTGCTCGCGATGGAAACCGAGGAACTGCTGCGCTCATACCAGGTCGACGGCGCGGTGCTGATGGGCGGCTGCGACAAGACCACGCCGGCGCTGCTGATGGGTGCCACGAGCGCGAATTTGCCTGCGATCTACATGCCGGCGGGGCCGATGTTGCGCGGCAACTGGCACGGCGAGCCGCTCGGCTCCGGCACCGATACCTGGAAATATTGGGCGGAATTTCGCGCCGGCAAGTTGAGCGATGACGAATTGCGCGAAGTCGAGGAGGGCATCGCGCGCTCGCCCGGGCACTGCATGACGATGGGAACCGCATCGACCATGACTTCGGCGGCGGAAGTGCTGGGATTCACGCTGCCGGGTGCCGCGTCGATCCCCGCGGCCGACTCCAACCACTCGCGCATGGCGAGCTTGAGCGGGCGCCGCATCGTCGAAATGGTGTGGGAGGACCTGAAGCCGAGCGATTTTCTGAGCGCGAAATCGTTCGACAATGCGATCGTGGGGACGCAGGCGCTGTCGGGTTCGACCAATGCCTTGATCCATCTGATTGCGATGGCGGGGCGCGCCGGCGTCAAGCTCACGCTCGACCGCTTCGACGAGCTCGCACGCAACACGCCGGTTCTCGCCAACGTGCGTCCCGCCGGAACGAAATACCTGATGGAGGATTTCTATTACGCCGGCGGCTTGCGCGCGTTGCTCGCAGAAATTCGTGCGTTGCTCAATCTCGACTGCCTGACGGTCAACGGCAAAACACTCGGCGAAAATCTGGACGGCGCCAGGGTCTACAACGCCGACGTCATCCGCCCGCTCGACAATCCGCTCGCGCAAAACGGCGGTCTTGCGGTGCTGCGCGGCAATCTCGCGCCCGATGGCGCGGTGATCAAGCCGACCGCCGCCGAGCCGCATCTGCTCAAGCATACCGGGCGCGCAGTGGTTTTCAAGGATTACAACGACATGGCGGCACGCATCGACAACGACACGCTCGACGTCGACCAAAACAGCGTGCTCGTGCTGCAGCACGCGGGGCCGCTCGGCGCGCCGGGCATGCCGGAATGGGGACAGCTTCCGATACCGAAGAAGCTGCTCGCCAAAGGCGTGCGCGACATGGTGCGCATTTCGGATTCGCGCATGAGCGGCACATCATACGGCGCATGCGTGCTGCACGTCGCGCCTGAATCGTTCATCGGCGGACCGCTCGCGTTCGTGCGCGACGGCGATCTGATCGAGCTCGACGTCGCCGCGCGCAAGCTCGAGCTGAAAGTAAGCGACGCGGAGCTCGCAACACGCCGCGCGGCGTGGAAGCGGCCGCCGCCGCATTATTCGCGCGGCTTCGGCGCGCTCTACGAGCACCGCGTGACGCAGGCGAACGAGGGCTGCGATTTCGATTTCCTGCACCGCGGCGCCGACGCGCCGACGCCCGATCCGGAGATTCATTGAGCAGCGGGTCTCTGCTTGCCGCGCTGCGTTTCCGCAATTTTCGCAATCTCTGGATAGGTTCGCTTTCCTCGTACGCGGGGCAGTGGATCCAGCAGGCGACGATCGCATGGCTCGCCTACGACATGACGGGCTCGGGCAGCCTGCTCGGCGCGATTCTCGGTGTGCGCGCGATCCCGATGTTTCTGTGCGCGCCGCTCGCAGGCGTGGCGGCCGACCGCTACGACCGTCGCAATCTGCTGCTCGCGAGCCAGTTGCTTTCCGCATTCAGCGCACTTGCGTTCGGCATCGTGCTCGCAACGGGCGCGGCACAGATCTGGCATTTGTTTGCCTTCGTGCTGGTTTCCGGCGTGGCGGCGGTGCTCGACCGGCCGGTGCGCCTCACGATCATTTTCGATCTCGTGCCGCGCGAATCGGCGATGCAGGCGGTAGCGCTCAATATGGTCGCATTCAGCATCACGCGGGTATGCGGTCCGGCCGCTGCGGGTTATCTGATCGGCTGGTTCGGCGCCGCAGGTAATCTGTTCGTGCAGTCAGCGTTGTATTTCATTGCTGCAGCGACTGCGCTCGTGATTGTGTTCCCGCGCTTTGAGCCCAGGATCACTCGACGTTCTGCGTTTTCGGAACTCGCCGAAGGCGTGCGTTTCGCTGTGACGGACTCTAATGCGCGCGTGCTGCTGCTGGCCGGCATCATGCCGTTCTACCTGCTGGTCCCTATTTTTGGCGGCCTGCTTCCGATCTATACCAAGGACATATTCGGCGCGGGGCCGGAAGTGCTCGGCATGCTTCTCACGAGTGTCGGCGTCGGCGGCGTGGCCGGCGGCTGGCTCGCGGGAAAATGCATGCGCTACGTGCGTCAGGGAATGGTGCAGGCGTACGCAATATTCGTCATGAGCGCCGCATTCATTGGACTCGCGTTTGCGCCGAACGTAGCGTATGCCTGCGCCGCGCTTGCGCTCGCGGGCGCGGGCGAAATACTGCTGTTCACGAGCAATCAGGCGACATTGCAGATATGCGTGCCGCAGGCGATGCGCGGCCGCATGGCGAGTTTGCAACAGCTTTATCCCGGCTTTATCGGCCTGGGAGTGCTTACGGAAGGCGTGCTTGTCGATTTGATCGGCATTCGATTCGTCACCGTAATCATCGCGATCGCCGCAGCCGCGCTCACGGGTGCGTTGCTGACGGCGCGCGGCGGGCTCGGCGCGGTGCGAGTAGGCTAAAATTGCAAGAAACAGTGACGCAGTCGCGTCACAGATCCAATAACGTCAACCGGGAGCGACCATGGAACTGCCAGTCAATACATTCAAGCACGCATTGAAAGCCGGCAAGCCGCAGATTGGCATCTGGAGCTCGCTTTCGTCGCACATCGTCGCCGAGATACTCTCCCACTCAGGCATCGACTGGGTGCTGCTCGACACCGAGCACTCGCCCAACGAGCTGCCGATGGTGCAGCAGCAGTTGCACGCGATGCAGGCCGGCACCGCCCATCCGGTCGTACGCGTGCCGTGGAATGACATGGTAATGATCAAGCGCTATCTCGACATCGGTCCGCAGTCGCTCCTGCTGCCGTACGTGCAATCCGTCGAAGAGGCTGAGAATGCGGTGCGCTATACGCGCTATCCGCAGGAAGGCGTACGCGGCGTCGCTGGCGGCAGCCGCGCGGCAGGGTATGGCCGCATCAAGGATTACCACAAAAAAGCCGCAGGCGAATTGTGCCTGCTCGTGCAAGTCGAAACGCGCAAGGCGATGGCGGGCATCGAGGCGATCGCGGCAGTCGAAGGTGTCGATGGCATTTTCATCGGCCCCAACGATCTGTCCGCCGACATGGGTTATCTCGGCAACTGGCAGCATCCCGAGGTGTGGAAAGTCATGGAAGAAGCAGCCAGGAAAATCCGCCGCGCTGGCAAGGCGCCCGGCATCCTCGTCGGTGAAGCCGACGGCCAGCGCTGCCTCGATATGGGATACCTGTTCGTCGCGGTCGGCGCCGACTCCGCCATGCTGGTGCGCGGCTCCGACGCGCTCGCGGCGAAGTTCAAGCGCTGATATTCGTTTTGTGATGAGATCTCAATCGTTTGACTTGCGCTAAGCCGTAGTGCCGCGCCTTACCTCCATTTTCACCGCTGTGATCTGCATCGGCGCGGCGGTGATTTTCTTTTTGCCGCCACCGCAGGGAAGCGCTGCGAACACCATGCATGCAGCGGCGCTGCTGGTTCTGACCATCGGTCTGTGGGCGCTCTCCGCGGTGCCCGAATACGTCACCGCATTGCTGTTTTTTCTGCTGGCGGTGGTGCTGGCGATCGCGCCGCCTCAGGTCGTTTTCTCGGCATTTACTTCGGCGACGATGTGGCTGGTGCTGGGCGGACTCGTCATCGCCGAGGCGGTCACCACAACCGGACTTGGCCGGCGTTTCGCCGGCGTGCTTTTCGATCGCTACACGTCGAGCTATGCGGCGCTGATTGTCGCGATTGCGCTCGTCGCAACCGCGCTCACGTTTTTCATGCCGGCGACCATCGGGCGCATGTTGCTGCTGATTCCCATCGTCGTGGCACTCGCCGAGCGCGTGGGACTCGCACCCGGCAGCAGCGGCTACAACGGGCTTTGTCTCACCGCGATCGTCATCACCTATCAGAGCGGGTCAGCGGTCCTTCCGGCGAATGCGCCGAACCTGGTGCTCGCGGGCGCAGCCGAAACGCTGTATGGAGTGCCGCTGATTTATGGCGAATTCCTGTGGGTCATGTTTCCGGTGCTGGCGCTGCTCAAGGGCGCAGCAGCGGTGGCGCTGGTCGCGTGGCTTTATCCGGCGCAGCTAAAGGCGCAAACCGCACCGCCGCGCCTGGCGCCGATGAGCGCGGAAGAACGGCGGCTGGCGGTGATCCTCATGATCGCGCTCGTGTTGTGGATGACCGACGCTATCCATGGCGTGCGCGCGGGCTGGGTTGCGCTCGCCGCCGGAATTGCATGCCTGCTGCCGCGCATCGGCGTGCTGCCGGCGGCATCGTTTAACGACGTGCGACTGGGGCCGTTTTTCTATGTCGGGGCATCGATCGGGCTCGGCGCGGTGGTGCATGAAAGCGGACTCGGAGAATTGCTCGGCAGATTGTTGCTCGGCACGCTTGATCTGCAGCCCGATAGCGATTTCATAAACTTCATGGCGCTCGGCATCCTCAACGCGATGGCGGGACTGGTTTTGACCAACCCGGCTCAGCCTGCGGTAATGAGCGCGCTCGCAGGGCCTTTTGCCGACGCTGCGGGCTGGTCCCTCAACGCCGCGTTGATGACGGTTGCCGTTGGTTTCAACGTGATGTTATTGCCATATCAGGTGCCGCCGGTAGTGGTCGGAATGCATGCGGCGGGGCTATCGATGCGCGCCGCCTTGCGATTTATCCTACCGCTCGCGGTGCTGGGCATACTCGTGTTTCTGCCCCTCGATTACCTGTGGTGGCGGATGATCGGGTACTTTCATTGAAACGAACGCAGAAGGCGAGCGTGGCTGACGCCCGGTGGTCGACTGCGCGCAACAACACGCTGCCTCCAGCTGCTAAGCGGTGGCAGCAAAAATAACGCAGGCGAACTGTCTCTCCCGCACTTACATGCGGGCACACGGCGGCCTCAAAGGCCGCCGCGAGATCCAGCGATTATTTTTTCTCGGGCTCGGCAGGCGGAACAACGACTACGGTGCTGCTTTCGCCAGCTTTGCCGGGTTCGCCTTTGGGACCTTCGGCGCCAGGTGACCCAGCAGGGCCAGGGGGACCTGGAACGGGAACTACCGCGGGCGGAGGTGAGGGCGCGGGCGCGGGTGCGGGGGGCGGAGATTGGATCGTGGTCTCTTTTTTCTCGCACGCGCTCAATCCGAGCGCTACCACAATTGCCGCTGCTGCTATCGAATATTTCATGACTGTTCCTATGAGGTGGGCCAACGAAAACTGCGCACGTTTTTGTGAGCAGCAATCTCGATTTTATCAGTTTCTGGCGACGTTGATAAGCGCTAAAACCGGGTCCGGCATAATGCCATCGGTATAGGGGTCGGTTTTTCTGGCGCTCAAGCGTGTGTGCGGTGCCGGGCATTTGCGCAAGCTCGAGCTTTATGCGATCTGCAGCTTAGCTTGCCGATCCCACCTTCGCTTTAAGCAGCTCGAAGTTCGCGGCTTCCATCCTGATTTCGCGCCGATTGATCTGGCGGTCGATCTCGACCACGGCGTCATTGAAAGGTGTCGGGATGCCCAACTCGATGCCTTTCCTCTTGACGAGGCCGGGGATAAATTCCATTTCACTCGTACGGCCCTTGATGTGATCGTGGATCGGGGCGGTGCGGCCGTGGCCGATATGGCCCAGCAATGTTTTCATCGCCGTCACGAGGTTCTCGTCGCGCGAGCCCGCGAACTCGTCGGCGCGCAGTCCGAAAATCGGCTCGATGCGGTAGCCTTGCGCGGTACCGACGGCCAGCGATTCTCGGCCGAGCTTGACCGAGAGCTCGAACATGCCCGGCAAAGCGGCCGCTTCTGAATTTCTGAGACCCAACAGCCCAAACGGGCCCATCGTCATGACATTGGCGATGAGCTTGGTCCACTTGGCACCGTAGATGTTGTTGGTCACATCACAGCGCCCCACGTGGCTCAGGATGGACTCGATCTCGCGCACGCGCGCAGTGTAGGAGCCGTCAAGCTCGCCCACCGCGAACCACGTGGTTTTGCGCGTGGTGTTGCGCTTGACCTGCCCGGGAGTGAATATTTCCGCTGACAGTTCGACTACGCAGCCCATCGTGCGCTCGCGGCCCACGATGGAAGCGATCGAATCGTCGTTCATTCCGTTCTGGATTGCGACCAGCACGCCGTCGTTCCTGAGATAGGGCTTGATGAACTCCGCCATCCAGCGGTGGTCGTTCGACTTGACCGCGAGTAATACGATGTCGAATTCCAGATTGGCCGAAGCCAGATCGCACAAATGCAAGGCTCGCACCGGAATCTGCAGGCTTTCATCCGTCATCTCGATGCGCAGCCCGCTTGACTTCAGCGCCTCGACCTGCGCGGGCCATTGATCGATGATCGTGATGTCGTAACCGCGGTGCGTGAGATCGGCGCCGACGCTGCTGCCGATCGCGCCGGCGCCCAGAACCGCTATCTTTTTGGCCATGCTTTGCTCTCTGTGTTTTGTATCGATCGGCCGGGGTCCCCCTCAACGCGGGGACGACGACGTTTAATAATCTGTAATTGTGCCAGTAAACGACGTAACGACGCGCGAAGGATTTGAGTGCATGCGCGGTTTCGAATAACATCGCCGCTTCTTCCAGCGAAGGGATTTACGCCATGCTGTTTACCTGTGGGCCGCGCACATGCGCGGCAACGCGTAGCGCCACGCGCAAAGTCGTCAAGCGCGGCAACAAAAGCTTTGCGGTGGACCTGCACTGTCACGTGCATACGCCTGCAGCCGACGAGCTCGCGAAGCAAACCGAAAAACCCGCCGGCGCTGACTGGACGGCGCGCTACGTCAATCCGCGCACGCAGGACCATCAGCAAAAGCTGCGTCGTGAGCTCGACCGCAAGCTGACTTCGGTCGAGCAACGACTGGCCGACATGGACAAGATGGGCATCGACGTGCAGGCGATTTCGACGTCACCGTTGCAGTACTATTACGCGCTCGATCCCGATCTGGGTCGCCAGACTTCGCGCGCGATCAACGAGCGGCTGGCGGAAATCGCGAGCTCGCATCATGACCGCTTTGTCGCGCTCGGCACGGTGCCGCTGCAGGCGCCCGGGCTCGCGGTGGCCGAGCTCAAATTCTGCATGAAGCTTGGTTTCCGCGGCATCGAGATCGGCACCAACGTCAATGGCACGGATCTGTCCGACGCGCGTTTTGAAGCGCTGTTCGCGCAGGCGGAAAGGCTCGGCGCTATCATCTTTCTGCATCCGATCGGCTTTACCGATACGAGCCGCCTGACCGAACATTTTCTTACCAACGTCATCGGCAATCCGCTCGATACCACGCTTGCGCTTTCGCACATTGTTTTCGGTGGCGTGCTCGAGCGCCATCCGCGGTTAAAGTTCGTCGCGGCTCACGGCGGCGGCTACCTCGGCCATTATCCGGCGCGCATGGATCACGCTTAC
>DASYSI010000305.1:0-14578 GCA_036003485.1 Burkholderiales bacterium
AAGTTTCGGTGACGACGGCAAAGCGCAATATCTTGCGTTTGGTCGGCAGCTGCTGGCAGATGATTTGCCCGCTATCCATGGCGCGCATCATGGCGCGCAAGTGGGACGTTTTGATTAAGCTTTGGTGATGGTTTTGTGACTATTACGAGCTCAGCCGAAGGTTAATAGCAGCCACACCACGGGAACATTCACCAACGACAACATCACCGCGGCGCTTCCCAGGTCCTTGGCGCGCTTGGCCAGCACGTGGTCTTCGAGCGAGATGCGATCAGTCACCGCTTCGAGGCCCGAATTGAGTAATTCCACGATCAACACCAGCAGTACACTTGCCACCATCAGTGCTTTGCCGAAGCCGCTTACCGGCATGTAGATCGCAATCGGGATCAGAATCAGCGCGAGCAGAACCTCCTGCCGGAAGGCGTCTTCATGCTTGAACGCGGCCGCGAGACCGTCGAGCGAATAAAAAAGCGCATTCCAGATGCGCTTTAAGCCGGTCTTGCCTTTGTACGGACTGTCCATGCGCCGTCAGTCGATACCTTGCTTTAACCGAACTTTCCGGTGATGTAGTCTTCGGTCGCTTTCTGCCGCGGCGTGGTGAAGAGCTTGTCGGTCGCGCCGAACTCGATCATCTCGCCGAGATACATGTAAGCCGTATAGTCCGAAACCCGTGCCGCCTGTTGCATGTTATGGGTCACGATCACCACAGTGTAATCGAGTTTCAGCTCGTTGATGAGCTCCTCGATGTGCGCAGTAGAAATCGGATCGAGTGCCGAGCACGGCTCGTCGAGCAGCAGCACTTCGGGCTTGATCGCGATGCCGCGTGCGATGCATAACCGCTGCTGCTGTCCCCCAGACAGGCTGTTGCCGCTCTGCTTGAGCTTGCTCTTGACCTCGTTCCACAATGCGGCCTTGGTCAGTGCCCATTCGATGCGGTCGTCCATCGCGCTTCGCCCCAGATTCTCATACAGACGGACGCCGAACGAGATATTGTCGTAGATCGACATCGGGAATGGCGTCGGCTTCTGGAACACCATGCCGACTTTTGCGCGCAACAGCGTGAGATCCTGCTTCTTGTCGAGTATGTTGTCGCCGTCAAGCCGAATTTCGCCCTCGGCGCGCTGGTCGGGGTAAAGCTCGTATAGGCGGTTGAAAGTGCGCAGCAACGTCGACTTGCCGCACCCGGATGGGCCGATAAACGAAGTCACCTTGTTGGCCGGAATGGCCATCGAGACATTTTTGATCGCCTGGAATTTCCCGTAATAAAAATTCAGTTTGTCGACCCTGAGCTTCGGATTGTCGATTTGCAGTTCTGTGGTCATTATTGTCTCAACAAGTGATTGGTATGCGCTCAGATTTTGCGCCGGAACATGACGCGCGCGAGAATGTTAAGACCTAACACGCCGAAAGTGATCAGGATCGCGCCGCCCCATGCGAGCCGGTGCCAGTCGTCGTACGGGCTCATCGCGAACTGGAAAATAACGACCGGCAGGTTGGCCATGGCGTTATTCATATCAAACGACCAGAACTGATTATTGAGCGCGGTGAACAGCAGCGGCGCGGTTTCCCCGCTGATGCGCGCGACTGCAAGCAGAATGCCAGTGATGATTCCGGCACGCGCCGCACGGTACGACACGAACACGATCATTTTCCAGGTCGGAGCGCCGAGCGCGACCGCCGCCTCGCGCAGGCTGTCGGGTACGAGTTTTAGCATGTCATCGGTGGTGCGTACGACTACCGGGATCACGATCAGCGCCAGCGCTAGCGTGCCACCCCAGCCCGAGAAATGCTTTACCTGGGCAACATAAACCGAGTAAATGAACAGGCCTATCACGATCGAAGGTGCGGACAGCAGAATATCGTTGATGAAGCGCGTCGCCGGGGCGAGCCAACCGCGGCGACCGAACTCGGCGAGGTAAGTGCCGGCGAGTATGCCGATCGGCGTGCCGATGAGCGTTGCCATCGTCGCCATCATCAGGCTGCCGACAATGGCATTAATTAGGCCGCCGTTACTTCCGGGCGGCGGCGTCGTCATGGTAAATAAGGTTGGACCGAGTGCGTTGAAACCTTCCTTCAGCAAGGTAAACAATATCCACGCGAGCCAAAACAAACCGAACGCCATAGCCGCGCCGGAAATGCACAACATCGCCACGTTCACCATGCGTCTGCGCCGGTAAATTTTATTTTCCATGCACGTTTCCCTAGGCCTGGCGGCCTTCCTGTTTCGCGAGCTGCAACAAGAGCAGCTTCGAAAGTGCAAGCACGACTGTCGTGATCAGGAACAAAATCAGGCCCAATTCAATCAGCGCCGAGGAGTGAATGTCGCCGACTGCTTCGGTAAATTCGTTGGCAAGCGCCGATGCGATGCTGTTGCCGGGCGCAAGCAGCGATGCGCTAAGTCGATGTGCATTGCCTATTACGAAGGTGACCGCCATCGTCTCGCCAAGTGCGCGTCCGAGGCCCAACATGATTCCGCCGACGACGCCGATCTTCGTATAAGGCAACACGACGCGCCGCACCACTTCCCAGGTAGTGGCGCCGAGGCCGTATGCGGATTCCTTGAGCAGCGGCGGCACCAGCTCAAAGACGTCGCGCATCACCGCAGTGATAAAAGGAATTACCATAATCGCGAGGATGATGCCTGCGGTCAGCATGCCAATGCCCATCGCCGGACCTTTGAACAACATGCCAAAAATCGGCAGCGCACCGAACGATTTGATCAATGCCGGCTGCACGTATTCGGCAAAAAGCGGCGCGAACACAAACAGGCCCCACATGCCGTAAATGATGCTCGGGATAGCCGCCAGCATTTCGATCGCGGTACCAAGCGGACGTTTGAGCCAGGTGGGCGAGAGCTCGGTGAGAAATAATGCGATGCCAAAGCTGACCGGAATGCCGATAATCATCGCGATCGCGGAGCTGACCAGCGTGCCGTAAATCGGTACCAACGCTCCAAACTCCTGCGTCACCGGATCCCATTCGGAGTCGAACAGGAAGCCGACGCCGAATTTGCTTAAAGTGAGCTGGCTGTGAATGACCAGCGAGACCAGGATGGCGGCGAGAATCGAGAAAACGAAAAACGCGAAAAAACGCGTCAAGTTCTTAAAGAAAGCATCCATCCAGGACAGCCGCTTGGCAGGCTTCGGTCTGTCATTATAAGTGGTTTGGGCGCTTAGCTCGAAAGCCGGCGCAATCATCGCGCTGTCATTAGGCGGCATGGTCTCCCCTAAAAAAGCGAGGAGCCATTAGCGGCTCCTCAAATTTGAACTCGATAGACCTGCGAATCGCTCAGTAAATCGATTTGCCCGACGTGTCCTGTATTTTCTTCCATTCCGCCTTGACCAGTTTCACAACGTTGGCCGGCATGGGAATGTAATCGAGGTCGAGCGCCATGCGGTCGCCACTTTCATATGCCCAATCGAAGAACTTGAGCGCGACGGCGGCATTTTGCGGCTTTTCCTGTTTTTTGTGCATCAGGATGAATGTCGCGCCGGTAATCGGCCAGCTCTCTTTGCCCGGCTGGTCGGTCAGAATCTGGTAGAACCCGGGGGCCTTGTCCCATTGCGCGTTCGCCGCGGCGGCCCTGAAAGTCTTGTCATCGGGCCCGACGAAGTTGCCATCCTTATTCTGAAGCAATGCGTACGACATCTTGTTCTGAGTCGCGTACGCGTATTCAACATAGCCGATCGAACCCGTCAAACGTTGAACGTAAGCTGCCACCCCTTCGTTGCCTTTGCCGGAGACGCCCGCCGGCCATTTGACGGATGTATTGTTGCCGGCTTTTTCTTTCCACTCCGCGCTCACTTTCGATAGGTAATTGGTAAATATAAACGTGGTGCCTGATCCGTCGGAGCGCGCCACGACGGTGATGTCCTGGTCGGGCAGTTTGACGCCTTTGTTGAGCGCCGCGATTGCCGGCGCGTTCCACTTCGTAATTTTGCCAAGATAAATATCTGCGAGCACGCTGCCGGTCAGCTTGATTTCGCCGGGTTTGATGCCTTGCAGGTTATAGACCGGCACGACGCCGCCGATCACCATTGGAAACTGAACCAGGCCGTTTTTTTCGAGCTCGTCTGCTGGCAGCGGCGCATCGGATGCGCCGAAATCGACGGTCTTGGCGATGATCTGTTTGATCCCGCCTCCGGATCCGATCGACTGGTAGTTAAGTCCATTACCCGTTTTGGCTTTATAAGCTTCAGCCCATTTCGAGTAAATCGGATAGGGAAAAGTAGCGCCGGCGCCGGTAATATCGGTTGCCAAAGCAGCGGATGCGGCAAGGCCAAGCGCGAGCGCCGCAAGCGAAATGAAGCTCGGAATAACTGGGGATTTCATCGGTTGCTCTCCATAGATTGATTTTGATTTGCGAGAGCATCGTAACCGTCGATTGTTACAATAGTATTGCTGGCGGGTTTTCATTTGATTTTCCTCTGGAATCAAAGCGCTTGGGCGCTGCAGCAAAATCGATTTGCGTTGACCCTGGCTGCCTACCCCGGTAAAATCTTCAAGCTTTAGGTGGCTGGATCGAGTAATGCGCGGCAGGTTGGTGGCGGGCAACTGGAAATCCAACGGTAATCTGGAGTCAAATCAGTGCCTGCTCGACGCTGTGCGTGGCGAGGCTGCAGGTTTGCGCGGCGTCGAATGCGCGTTGTGTGTGCCTTATCCTTATCTGTATCAGGCCCGGCAAACACTGGCTGGGACTTCGGTGACTTGGGGTGCGCAGGACGTAAGCCCGTTCGGCGCTGGCGCTTATACGGGCGCCGTTAACGCGGCAATGTTGCTTGATTTCGGTTGCCGTTATGCGATCACCGGTCATTCCGAGCGCCGCGCTATTTTCGGCGAGACCGATACGGTGGTTGCCGCCAAGTTCGACGCGGCCATTCATGCTGGACTGGTGCCCATCTTGTGTGTCGGCGAGACTCTGCAGGACCGCGAAACAGGTGTGACAGAAATGATCGTTGGACGACAGCTCGACGCGGTAATCAGCAAAAGCGGCGCGGGCGCGCTCGCGAAAGCGGTAGTTGCCTACGAACCGGTGTGGGCAATAGGCACCGGCAGAAATGCGACACCCGAGCAGGCGCAAGCCGTGCATGCGTTCATACGCAACCGCGTCGCGGTAAGTGACGCCGTGATCGCGGCTGGATTGAGAATTTTGTACGGCGGCAGTGTCAAAGCCGCAAATGCTGCGCAGTTGTTTGCGCAACCGGACATCGACGGCGGTTTGATCGGCGGCGCATCGCTGGTGGCCAAGGAATTCATGGCGATCTGCCGTGCAGCCGAGCAGCAGTAGCATTTTAACGAGAGACTTATGGAAACCCTGGTATTAGTTCTTCACGTGCTGGCGGCCCTCGCCATCATCGGTCTGGTATTGCTTCAGCACGGCAAAGGCGCCGACATGGGCGCCGCGTTCGGCGGCGGCGCGTCGGGCAGCCTGTTCGGTTCCACCGGCTCGGCCAACTTTCTGAGCCGCACCACAGCGCTACTGGCGACGGTATTTTTCGTTACCAGCTTGGCACTGACCTGGTTTTCCGCGCACAGAACTGAAGCCAAGGGCGTTATGGGGACTCAACCGGCGTCACAGGCGCCGGCAACGGCACCCGGTACAACGGCGCCCAGTACGACTGCGCCGGTACCGGAACCCAACAAACCGGCGTCGGATGCGGACTCGAAGGCAAAGGACATACCGAAATGATCAACCGTCAGGATGCATCGGTCAGTGGCCTGGCGTCAGGTTGAAACCTGATTACAACGCCGACGTGGTGGAATTGGTAGACACGCCGTCTTGAGGGGGCGGTGGCGCAAGCCGTGAGAGTTCGAGTCTCTCCGTCGGCACCAGTTAAAGGCAGGATTGAGCAGGCAAGATTGAATTGCAGAACCTAATAGGGCGTCGGCATTTGAAAACCGCCGGTCCGACTCGCGGCCGGATTGACCGTTCTTTGATCCCGGACTTCCAATGTTAGAAAATTATTTTCCCATCCTGTTATTCATTATCATCGGCGCCGTTAGCGGTTTGACGCCGATCCTGCTCGGCGGTGGCATCAGCCGGCTGCTCGGTGTGCATCGTCCCGACAGCGAGAAGCTGTCGCCGTACGAGTGCGGCTTCGAGGCGTTCGAGGATGCGCGCATGAAATTCGATGTGCGCTACTACCTGATCGCCATACTTTTCATCCTGTTCGATCTCGAAATTGCATTCCTGTTTCCGTGGGCTATCGTGCTGCGGGAGATCGGACTGTTCGGATTGCTCTCGATGATCGTCTTTCTTGCCATTCTCGTCGTCGGTTTCGTCTACGAGTGGAAGAAGGGCGCTCTCGAATGGGACTAGGAGCTGACATGGGCGACGGCGGCGTAACGAACAAAGGCTTTGTGGTCACCGGCCTCGATACCGTGATCAACTGGACGCGTACCGGATCGTTGTGGCCGATGACCTTCGGCCTCGCGTGCTGTGCGGTCGAAATGATGCACGCCGGTGCAGCTCGCTACGATCTCGACCGTTTCGGCATTGTGTTCCGTCCGAGCCCGCGCCAGTCGGACGTGATGATAGTCGCCGGCACGCTGTGCAACAAAATGGCGCCGGCGTTGCGCAAGGTCTACGACCAGATGGCCGAGCCGCGCTGGGTCATCTCGATGGGTTCATGTGCCAACGGCGGCGGCTACTATCATTACTCATATTCGGTGGTACGCGGGTGCGACCGTATCGTACCGGTCGACATCTACGTGCCAGGGTGCCCGCCGACTGCGGAAGCACTGCTCTACGGCATCATTCAGCTCCAGAACAAGATTAAACGCACGAATACGATTGCCAGGTAAGGCATGGCGTCCCGCATCGCAGCTCTTGCCGAGAGCGTCAAAGCCGCGCTGGGCGAACAGGCGCTAGATATTGTCGAGGCGCTCGGCGAGGTAACGCTGATCGTCACGGCGGCGAACCTGCTCGACGTCATGGGCGCACTGCGCGACCGGCCCGAGCTGCGCTTCGAGCAATTGATCGACCTATGTGGCGTCGATTACGGCGCCTATGGTGAAATTGCGTGGAGCGGCACGCCGGTCTCGGAAGGTGGTGGCGGCGCACCGCTGGCAGGCGCCGCGCCCAACACGGACGCGATCCCGCCCAGCGGTGAACTTCCTCCATTTCCGGCAACGACCTCTGCGCAACCCGAAGCGAGACCGGGCGGCGCGCGTTTCGCGGTCGTCTACCATCTGCTGAGCCTGACTCACAACTGCCGTCTTCGCGTGCGCGTATTTGCGTCCGACGACGACTTTCCGGTGGTCGATTCGGTCATTTCCGTATGGCCGGCTGCCAATTGGTTCGAGCGCGAGGCATTCGATCTTTACGGCATCGTGTTTACCGGCCATCCGGATTTGCGGCGCATTCTGACGGATTACGGTTTCATCGGCCATCCGTTTCGCAAGGATTTCCCGCTTTCGGGCAACGTCGAAATGCGCTACGACCCCGACCAGCAACGCGTGATCTACCAACCGGTCACGATCGAGCCGCGCGAAAACACCCCGCGTATCGTGCGTGCGGAGCATTACGCCGATTCGGAAGGATTCCGCAAGGGTTGAGCGATGGCGGAAATACGCAACTACACGATGAATTTCGGGCCCCAGCACCCGGCCGCGCACGGCGTGCTGCGTCTTGTGCTCGAGCTCGATGGCGAGGTTATCGAACGCGCCGACCCGCACATCGGGCTTCTGCACCGCGCGACCGAGAAGCTCGCCGAGTACAAAACCTACATCCAGTCGGTGCCGTACATGGATCGGCTCGATTACGTTTCGATGATGTGCAACGAGCACGCCTACGTGATGGCGATCGAGAAACTGCTCGGTGTAGACGTGCCGGTACGAGCGCAGTACATCCGCGTGATGTTCGACGAGATTACGCGTGTGCTCAATCATTGCCTGTGGCTCGGCGCGCATGCGCTCGACGTCGGCGCGATGACGGTTTTCCTGTATTGCTTCCGCGAGCGCGAAGATCTCATGGATTGCTACGAGGCCGTGTCCGGCGCCCGCATGCATGCGGCATATTACCGGCCGGGGGGCGTTTACCGCGATCTACCCGATTTCATGCCGCAATATCAGGCGTCGACCATCCACAATGACTCCGCGATCGGCGAGCTCAATGCCAACCGCAAAGGTTCGCTGCTCGATTTCATCGAGGATTTCACCCGGCGCTTCCCGAAATACGTCGACGAGTACGAAACGCTCCTGACCGACAACCGCATCTGGAAACAGCGCACCGTTGGCATCGGCGTCGTGTCGCCGGAGCGCGCCAAAGCGCTCGGCTTTACCGGTCCGATGTTGCGCGGCTCCGGCGTTGAATGGGATTTGCGCAAAAAGCAGCCGTACGAAGTCTACGCTCGCATGCAGTTCGATATTCCGGTCGGAGTCAATGGTGACTGCTACGACCGCTACCTCGTGCGGATCGAGGAAATGCGCCAGGCTAATCGCATCATCGTGCAGTGCATCGAATGGTTGCGCCGCAACCCGGGCCCGGTAATGACCGACAGCCACAAGGTCGCGCCGCCTTCGCGCGTGGCGATGAAACAGAATATGGAAGAGCTGATTCATCATTTCAAGCTCTTCACCGAAGGCATGCATGTTCCGCCCGGGGAGACTTATGCCGCGGTCGAAGCGCCGAAAGGCGAATTTGGAATCTACCTGATCTCGGATGGCGCCAACAAGCCGTACCGGCTCAAGATTCGCGCGCCCGGCTTTCCACATCTCGCCGCTCTCGACGAAATGGCACGCGGCCATATGATTGCCGACGCGGTTGCTATTATCGGGACGCAGGATATCGTGTTCGGCGAGATCGACCGATGAAAAACTTCGTATTCTGGAATATTCAATGAATGCGCCGCTCGTCTTGAGCCCCGAATCGCTCGCCAAAATCGACCAGGCGACTGCGAAGTATCCGCCCGATCAGAAACAGTCGGCGGTGATGGCGGCATTGACGATCGCGCAGGACGAGAAAGGCTGGCTCGCGCCTGAGACCATGGATTTCGTCGCCCAATACCTCGGAATGCCGCCGATTGCGGTATACGAGGTCGCGAGTTTTTACACCATGTACGATCTCGAGCCGGTCGGCAAATGCAAACTCGCGATCTGCACCAATCTGCCATGCGCGCTGCAGGGCGCGACAGTGGCCGCCGAGCATTTGAAGCACAAACTCGGCATCGGATTCGGCGAGACCACCCCAGACGGCGCTATTACGCTCAAGGAGGCCGAATGCTTCGGCGCGTGCGGCGATGCGCCGGTGCTGCTCGTCAACAACAAGCGCATGGTGTGCGCGATGACGCCCGACAAGCTCGATCAGCTGATCGAGGAGTTCAGATAATGGGCCTGCCTGTCGCGCCGTTCGCAACCGACCTGTTTGGTCCCGACGCCATTATCATGCGTGGCATCAACGGAGCCAATTGGCGACTCAAGGAGTACGAAGCACGCGGTGGCTATTCGGCGCTCAGGAAAATTTTGAACGAGAAAATCGCGCCGGAGCAAATCATCGCCGAGCTCAAGAAGTCCGCGCTGCGCGGCCGCGGCGGGGCGGGTTTTCCGACCGGATTGAAGTGGAGCTTCATGCCGCGCCAGTATGCGGGCGCGAAATACCTGGTATGCAACTCTGACGAAGGCGAGCCGGGCACGTTCAAGGACCGCGACATCATGCGCTACAACCCGCACAGCCTGATCGAGGGCATGGCAATCGGCGCGTATGCGATGGGGATCCAGACCGGGTACAACTACGTTCACGGCGAGATCTGGGATGTATTCGAGCGCATGGAAGAGGCACTCGCCGAGGCGCATACCGCTGGCTACATCGGAAACAATATTCTCGGTTCCGATTTCAGCTTCGAGCTCTACAACCATCATGGCTGGGGCGCTTACATTTGCGGCGAGGAAACCGCGCTGCTCGAATCGCTCGAGGGCAAGAAAGGCCTGCCGCGTTTCAAGCCGCCGTTTCCGGCCAGCTACGGACTGTACGGCAAGCCGACCACGATCAACAATACCGAAACCTTTGCGACAGTGCCGTGGATCATCAATAACGGCGGCGCCGCGTTCCTCAATCTTGGCAGGCCGAACAATGGCGGCACCAAGATATTCTCGGTGTCGGGCGATGTTGCGCGGCCCGGTAATTACGAAGTGAGGCTTGGCACGCCGTTCGCGAAGCTCCTCGACATGGCGGGCGGGATGCGCGACGGCGCGAAGCTAAAGGCCGTGATACCCGGCGGGTCGTCGATGCCGGTATTGCCTGCCGATATCATGATGGCGACGGACATGGATTACGATTCGATCGCCAAGGCCGGCTCGATGCTCGGCTCAGGTGCGGTAATCGTAATGAACGAGACGCGCTGCATGGTCAGATGTCTGCTCAGGCTGGCGTATTTCTACTATGAAGAATCGTGCGGCCAGTGCACGCCGTGCCGCGAGGGCACCGGCTGGCTTTATCGCATGATCGACCGCATCGAGCACGGCAAGGGCAGGACTGAAGATCTCGACCTCCTCAACGATGTCGCCGACAACATCCAGGGCCGCACCATCTGCGCGCTGGGCGATGCGGCGGCGATGCCGGTGCGCGCATTCATCAAGCATTATCGTGATGAATTCCAGCACCATATCGATCACAAGCAGTGTCTGGTCCCTTCTTATGTCTAGCAGGCTGATGCAGAACCACATGGGGCAGTCATGCTAGAAATCGAAATCGACGGCCGCAAGCTCGAAGTCGCAGACGGCAGCACCGTGATGGACGCCACTAACCAGGCCGGCATTTACGTGCCGCATTTCTGCTATCACCGCAAGCTGTCGATTGCGGCGAACTGCCGCATGTGCCTGGTGCAGGTCGAAAAAGCACCCAAGCCATTGCCGGCGTGCGCCACGCCCGTGACCAACGGCATGAAAGTATTTACGCACTCGGAGCAGGCCATCACCGCGCAGAAAGGCGTGATGGAGTTTCTTCTGATCAATCATCCGCTCGACTGCCCGATTTGTGACCAGGGCGGCGAATGCCAGTTGCAGGATCTTGCTGTCGGCTATGGCTCGAGCGGTTCGCGCTATACCGAGATGAAACGCGTTGTGAACAACAAGGACCTCGGCGCGTTGATTTCGACCGATATGACGCGCTGTATCCACTGCACGCGCTGCGTGCGCTTCGGCCAGGAGATCGCCGGCGTCATGGAGCTCGGGATGATCAGCCGCAGCGAACACGCTGAAATCATCACGTTCGTCGGCAAGACCGTCGATTCAGAGCTGTCGGGCAACATGATCGACCTGTGCCCGGTTGGAGCACTCACCTCGAAGCCGTTCCGCTACAGCGCGCGTACCTGGGAATTGACGCGTCTTCCTTCGGTGAGTCCGCACTGCGGACTCGGTTCCAACCTGACCGTTCAGGTCAAGCAGAACCGCGTGATGCGGGTGCTGCCGCGCGAGAACGAAGCGATCAACGAGTGCTGGCTCTCGGACAAGGACCGCTTCTCATACGAGGGGCTGAATTCCGCTGCCCGGCTCACGCGGCCGATGATCAAGCGCAATGGCGCCTGGTCCGAAGTCGACTGGCAGGTGGCGCTTGAATTCGTTGTCAGCGGTCTCAAGCAGGTGCGTGATAGGCATGGGCCCGATCAGGTCGGCGCGCTCGCCACGCCGCACCAGACGCTGGAAGAGCTATATCTGTTGCAGAAACTCATGCGCGGACTCGGCAGCAACAACGTTGATTTTCGAACACGCCAGTGCGACTTTGACACTGACGCATCACGCGCCGGAGTGCCGTGGCTCGGAATGAAGATCGCGGATATTCCGCAGCTCGACCGCGTGCTGGTGATCGGCAGCAGCTTGCGCAAAGACCATCCCTTGCTTGCCAACCGCCTGCGTCAGGCGGCGAAGCGGCAACTGCAGATCAATCTAATCAATCCGATCGACGATGATCTGTTGATGCGCGTTGCGAACAAGGTGATCGTTGCCCCGAGCGAGCTTGCCCACGCGCTCGCGCGCGTGGTGAAGGCGGTCGCACACGCAAAAGGCGTTGCGCTTCCGGTTGATGCGCAGGCGGGGCTGACGGGCATCGACGCCGATCAAGCGGCCACGCGGATTGCCGCGAGCCTGAGTTCAGGCAAGAGCGCCGGTATTTTCCTCGGCAATCTTGCCCAGCATCATCCCGCCCTGGGCCAATTGCACGCACTCACCCAGATACTGGCGGATTTGACCGGGGCAAAGTTTGGCTTCTTCGGTGAGGCTGCCAACAGTGTGGGCGGCTACATTGCCGACGCATTGCCGCAAGAGGGACTCAACGCGCAGCAAATGATACTGCAGCCGCGGCGTGCGTACGTTCTGCTCGGCGTCGAGCCCGAACTCGATTGCTACGACTCGATGCAGTCACTGACCGCGATGAAGCAAGCGCAATTCGTGGTTGCGCTGTCGCCCTACCAGCACAAGGCACTCGATTATGCGCACGCGCTGCTGCCGGTTGCGCCGTTTAGCGAAACCTCCGGCACCTTCGTCAGCACCGAGGGCAGGGTACAGAGCTTCCGGGGCGTGGTGCAGCCGCTCGCGGAGACGCGTCCGGCCTGGAAAGTGCTGCGCGTGCTCGGCAACCTGCTCGACGTGGCGGGCTTTGATTTCGACAGCAGCGAAGCGGTGCTTAAGTCGGCGCTTAATAGCGTCGATATTGGCGCGCGGCTGAATAACCGCCTTGAAAACACCGTTGTCTCCAGATTGGAGCCGGAGGAATCCGGCCTTCAGCGCATCGGCGAAGTGCCGATCTATCAGGCCGACGCCATCGTGCGCCGCGCGGTCCCGCTGCAGCAGACGCGCGATGCGGCGCAGCCGGTTGCTGCAATGAACGGCGCGCTATTCAGTGAGCTCGGCCTGCGCGACGGCGACCAAGTGAAAATCATCCAGGGCGGCGGTGCAGCGATACTGACCGCAGTGCGCGACGACAAGCTGCCGGCGAACTGTATACGCGTGCCCTCGGCGCATCCGCTCACGATCGAGCTCGGCGGCATGTTCGGCGCCATCAGCGCCGAGCGCGTTGCACAACAGCAAAAGGTCGCGGTGTAGGGATGGCCTATCTGGAACAACTGTTCGGATCGGCGTGGCCGGCGGTATGGACGCTCGCGAAAATCGTCGCGATCGTCGTGCCGCTGATGCTGTCAATGGCGTACCTGACCTTGCTCGAGCGCAAGGTCATCGGCTGGATGCAGGTGCGAATCGGTCCCAATCGCGTCGGGCCTATCGGCTTGCTCCAACCGATTGCCGACGGTCTGAAATTGCTGGTCAAGGAAGTTATCATTCCCGCGGGCGCCAGCAAATTCCTGTTCGTGCTGGCGCCGATCATGTCGATGATGCCGGCGCTCGCGGCATGGGCGGTAATACCGTTCGGCCCCGATCTCGTGCTCGCTAATATCGACGCCGGTCTGCTGTATATCATGGCGATCACATCGATGGGCGTCTATGGCGTAATCATCGCCGGCTGGGCATCGAACTCGAAATACGCGTTCCTCGGTGCGCTACGCTCAGCAGCGCAAATCGTGTCGTATGAAATCGCCATGGGGTTCGCGCTGGTGGGCGTGCTGATGGCGGCGCAAAGCCTGAACCTGGTCGAAATCGTCGAAGGTCAGCTCGGCAGCTACGGCCTTTTCAACTGGTTCTTCATTCCGCTGTTTCCATTCTTCCTGGTGTATCTGATCGCCGGCGTCGCCGAGACCAACCGGCATCCGTTCGATGTCGCCGAAGGCGAATCCGAAATCGTTGCCGGCTTCCACGTTGAATATTCGGGCATGGCGTTCGCGGTGTTTTTCCTCGCCGAATACATCAACATGATCCTGGTCTCGACTCTGTGCAGCACGATGTTCCTCGGCGGCTGGCTGTCGCCGTTCCCGCAGTCGTGGCCGCTGCTGGGCGTAGGCGGGTTTCATTGGCTGTTTGCGAAAGTGTTGTTTGTCCTTATTCTGTTCATTTGGTTTCGTGCCACGTTTCCGCGCTATCGCTACGATCAGATCATGCGGCTCGGCTGGAAAGTATTCATACCGTTGACCATCGTCTGGATCGTGGTGCTCGGCGTCTGGATGCAAACGCCGCTGTGGGTGTGGTGGAAGTGAGGCCGATATGATCTCCCGCATACGGGAATTTTTCCGTTCCTTCCTGCTGGTCGAGCTTCTGAAAGGCATGAGGCTCACCGGACGCAACCTGTTTGCGCGCAAGGTTACCGTGCAATTTCCCGAAGAGAAGACGCCGCAGTCGGGGCGCTTCCGCGGCCTGCACGCGCTGCGCCGTTATCCCAACGGCGAGGAACGCTGTATCGCGTGCAAGTTGTGCGAGGCGGTGTGCCCGGCGCTGGCGATCACGATTGAGTCCGAGCCGCGCGACGACGGAACGCGCCGCACCACGCGCTACGACATCGATCTCACCAAATGCATTTTCTGCGGCTTTTGCGAGGAGTCGTGTCCGGTCGACTCGATCGTCGAGACGCGCATCCTCGAATATCATGGCGAGCGGCGCGGCGACCTGATTTATACCAAGCCAATGCTGCTCGCGATCGGCGATAAATACGAAGCCGAGATCGCCAAGGACCGCGCGGACGACGCCGCATACCGTTAGCATGAGC
>DASYSI010000306.1:0-2085 GCA_036003485.1 Burkholderiales bacterium
CGGCTGCTCGCGCCTCAATTCAGGGAAGTGGTGCGCGCGACGGCGCATCCGTTTTTTCAGCCGATCTACGACCTGGAATCGCCGTCCATTGCCGTTGGCCGCGTGGCGATCATCGGCGATGCCGCGTTCGTCGCGCGGCCACACCTCGGGCTCGGTGTGACCAAGGCAGCGGCCGACGCGGTTGCGCTGGTCGACGCAATTACGCTCTATCCGGAGGACATGGACGCCGCGCTGAGCGAGTTTGGCGCGAGCCGCGCGCGCTATGGCCGTGCAGCCGTCGCCGAAGCGCGTCGCCTCGGTGCAGGGATTGGCCCTGCCGTCGTGTGCGGTAAAGATGCGGCGCTCGCCGCGCGTTTTCGCACTCCAGAGATTGTCATCCGGGAGGTTGCGCCGCCGGTCGCATGAGCGGAGTCGCGGCGTACTTTTGCACCGCTTGGCCTTCGTGTAGCATAGGCCGCCGACAACAATAAGCGGCGCCGTCGTTTTCAGCCATGCCGGCTAATTCACTTCACGGAGGAACATCATGGGACAAGATTCAAGAGGATCCGGCGCGAATTCGACGCGCCGCAAGCTCGTACTCGGCGCGGGCGGTGCTGCGGCCGCTGCCGCGGCCTCGCCGCTGTGGATCAATATTGCGCGCGCCCAGGCGGGCCCGATCAAAATCGGCTTTCCCACTCCTCTCACCGGCCCATTCGGCACCGAGGCGCAGGACCAGGTGCGCTGTGCCGAGATCGCAATCAAGGAATTCAACGAAAGCGGGGGATTGAACGGGCGCATGGCGGAGCTGCTGGTGCGCGACGACAAACTGAATCCGGGCGAAGCCGCGACGCGCACGCTCGAATTGATCGAGAAGGAGAAAGTCAACTTCATCGTCGGCGCGCTGTCAGCCGCGGTTCAGCTTTCGGTCAACAACGTCTGCAAAGAGCGCGGCATCATCTACAACTCAATCAGCCAGTCCGACGCGATCGGCGAGATCAAGGACTTCAGCAAGTACACTTTCCACGAGGCGCTCAATCCGCACATGACTTCGGGCGCGGTGGCGCGCTATGCGATTCCAAAGTTCGGCAAGCGCGTCGCGTTCTTCACGCCCGACTACGCGTACGGCCACGAGATGCTGCGCGGGTTCCAGCGCGCCGGCAAGGAATTCGGCATGGAAACGCTTGCCGATCTGCGCTATCCGCTCGGCACGAGCGACTACACGTCGTTTTTCCCGCGCGTGCAGTCGTTAAAGCCGGACATCCTGTGCATGATCAACTTCGGCCGCGATCTGGTGAATGCGGCCAAGCAGGCTTATGACTTCGGTATCACCAAACAGGTCAAGATTATCACGCCCGTGCTGCTCATTTCGGCGCGCATGGCCGCCGGGCCGGAGCCGTTCGAAGGCGTGGTGGGCGCGACCTCATACTACTGGAAGATCGAGGATTCGCTCGCAAGCGCCAAAGCGTTTAACGACCGTTATCGCAAAGCGAATCCGGGCAACGTGCCGACCGATTACGGCGCGCTCGGGTACGCCGGGGTGCGCTCGCTGCTGACCGCGGCGCGTAACGCCAAAACCACCGATACCGACAAGGTGATCGCGGCGCTCATGAGCCTCAAGTACGACTTCTACAAGGGGCCTCAGTATTACCGCGCGTGCGATCATCAGTCGGTGCAGTCGATGATCCTGCTGCAGTCGAAGCCGGGTAACCAAGTGAGGGACAAGAACGACGTGTTCGACATCATCGGCATCGAAACCGGAAGTGAGAAAGTGCTGCGAACGTGCGGGGAGCTCGGCCATAAAGCCTAGTTATCCGGCAAACAAAGTTGCCGGATAACACGCCGGATAGGAGCGGACGCGAGCACCGCTCAATCCGGCGTGTTATTGTCATCATGGCGGGAAATCCTGGTGGATTTTACTCTGTGAATTCTGTGTCCTCTGCGGCTAGGCTCCAGTGGGTGGAATAAGCCTCAATCTGCTGCTGATGCAAATCGTCACCGGCATCGCTCTTGGCGCGGTGTACGTGCTGGTTGCGCTCGGGCTATCGCTGATCTTCGGCATGCTGACGGTAGTCAATTTTGCGCACGGCGCATTCTTCATGGTCGGCG
>DASYSI010000307.1:0-2601 GCA_036003485.1 Burkholderiales bacterium
AAAGTCATCAAGGACTCGGGTGCGCGCCTCGAAAATTGAAAGCCGCAGCGTACGCCCGCGGCGACAACGCGATGTCCGGAAATAAGCTATGAGCTCATCGCTGAATGCCGCGTGCAAACTCGAGATCGAGCTCGGCGCGGAGAAGGCGCACTTTCTTTCGCTTCCCGCGCTCGAGAAAGAATTGGCAGTCCGCATCTCACGCCTGCCGGTGTCGCTGCGCATCGTCCTCGAGTCGGTGCTCAGAAACAGCGACAACCGCAAAGTATCAGACGAGCACGTCGTCGATCTGGCGCGCTGGCAGCCGAATGCGCAGCGTGCGAACGAGATACCTTTCGTCGTTGGGCGCATCGTTCTCAACTGCGCGGCGGGCATCCCGTTGCTCGGCGATCTCACGGCTTTGCGCGGCGCAATGCAGCGCCGCGGCCAGGCGCCGGCCGCGGTCGAACCTAAAGTGCCGGTCGATATGACGCTCGATCACACGCTGAGCGTTGATTATCATGCGACGCCGGACGCGCTCCAGCGCAATATGCAGCTCGAAATCGAGCGTAACTTTGAGCGTTTCAGCTTCGTCAAATGGGCGATGCAGGCTTACCGCGGCATACGCCTCATTCCACCCGGATTCGGCATCCTGCATCAGATCAACCTCGAGTTTTTCGCACCCGGGCTGCTTGCCAAAGACGGTGTTGCTTACCCCGACACGCTCGTTGGTACCGATTCGCACACATGCATGATCGCGGGCCTCGGAACCGTAGGCTGGGGCGTCGGCGGAATCGAAGCCGAAGCCGCGATGCTGGGACTACCGATGTACCTGCTGACTCCCGACGTGATCGGAGTCAATGTCGTCGGCGAACTGCGCGCAGGCGTGACGTCGACCGACATGGTATTGCACGTGACCGAGGTGCTGCGCCGGGCCAAAGTAGTCGGAAAGTTCGTGGAATTTTTCGGCGCAGGCATCGCCAGGCTGACGGTTCCCGACCGCGCGACGATTGCGAATATGGCGCCCGAATACGGCGCGACGATCGGTTTTTTCCCGGTCGACGCGCAAACCTGCGCTTATATGCGCGAGACCGGCCGCACCGAAGCACAGGTTGCAGCGATGGAAACATACTATCGCGCGCAAGAATGCTTCGGCTCTCCGCGTCTGGGCGAAATCGACTATTCGCAAGTGCTGACGCTCGATCTCGCTTCGATCACATCGAACGTCGCGGGCCCCAAACGGCCGCAGGATCGCGTTGCGCTGACGAACCTCAAATCGAGCTTTGCTGAAGCGTTGCGCAAACCGGCAATCGAGGGCGGCTACGGCAAGCCAGCGGCTGTCGCGCGCCCGGCGGCTAAGGGCAATGCCGGTAAAGTCGCGGCCGCTGACGGTGACGTCGTGATCGCCGCAATCACCTCGTGCACCAACACTTCGAACCCGGGCGTTATGCTCGCGGCGGGGCTTGTCGCCAAGAAAGCCGTCGAGCGCGGACTCAAGCCCAAACCCTGGGTCAAAACCTCGCTTGCCCCAGGCTCGGTCGTGGTCAGCAAATATCTGCAGGCCACGGGCCTGCAACGTTACCTCGACGATCTGGGATTTGCGATCGTCGGCTACAGCTGCACGACGTGCGTCGGAAGCTCAGGACCGATCGACGCCATGCTTGAAAAATCGATCGCCGATAATGACGTCGTCGCGTGTGCGGTTTTGTCGGGAAACCGAAATTTCGAAGCGCGCATCCATCCCGCGGTGCGCGCGGCATATCTGGCAAGTCCTCCACTGGTGGTCGCGTTTGCGCTCGCCGGACGCGTCGATATCGATTTCGCCAGCGAGGCGGTCGGACACAATGCCGCAGGCGAGTCCGTATATTTGAAGGATATCTGGCCGACTCCGGGCGAACTTGCACACGCGATGAGCGCAGCGGCGAATCCTGTTCATTATCGTGCCGTATACCAAATGGACTTTTCGTCAGCCAATCCGCTGTGGAGCGCGATCCCTCAAGCGCAAGGCGAGATTTATCCGTGGACTTCCGGGTCGACCTATATCAAAGAGCCGCCGTTCCTGATCGAGCCCCACCTGATGGAGTCGAGCCTGCGCAATTTCAACGGTGCGCGCGCGCTTGCAATCCTCGGCAATTCGATTACCACCGACCACATCAGCCCGATCGGCAACATCGATGCGATGTCACCCGCGGGAACGTATCTGCAGGGTCTGGGCGTTTCACGCGCCGACTTCAACAACTACGGTGCGCGGCGCATGAATCACGAAGTCATGGTGCGCGGCGCGTTCGCTAACGTTCGCCTCAGGAACCAGATGGTCCCTGGCGTAGAAGGCGGAGTGACGGTGCACCAGCCGAGCGGAGAACAGATGAGTATCTTTGATGCCGCGATGCGCTATGCGCAGGAGAAAGTGCCGCTGATCGTGATCGCCGGCGAGGAATACGGAACCGGCAGCGCGCGCGACTGGGCCGCCAAAGGCACGCGCCTGCTCGGCGTGCGCGCGGTCATCGCCAACAGCTTCGAGCGCATCCATCGCAGCAATCTGGTGGGCATGGGCGTGCTGCCGTTTCAAATGCCGCCAGCCACCGACGCAGCGTCGCTGCATCTCGACGGCAGCGAACAATATGA
>DASYSI010000308.1:0-7502 GCA_036003485.1 Burkholderiales bacterium
GTTGGCTGCACGTAACCCGTACTGTCCACCGCGCGACTCGCAATGTTCGCGGGGCTGCCTTTCCAATCCCACGGAAAGCGAAAGCGCGTCAGGCATTTGTTCAGAACGGGCTCTTCGAGCCTCGCTTCCTGCCAGGTGTTGCCGCCATCGGTGGTGACATCGACGGCTCTGATCGTGCCGTTGCCGGACCACGCAAAACCCTGGATCTCGTGCATGCCCGGTTTGATGCTCATCCCGCCTGAGGGCCGGGTGATCACGGATTTGCACTCCATCTCAAAGCTGAACTGGCGCCACTTGCCCTCGGGCATCGGATCGGTATAGCGCGCGGTCTCGCTGCGGGCATGCCAGGGCTGATCGCCCACTTTGATGCGGCGCAGCCATTTGACGCTGACGTTGCCTTCCCATCCCGGCACAAACAGGCGCAGCGGATATCCCTGCTCGGGCCGCAGCATCTCGCCGTTCTGCGCATAGGCGAGCAGGCAGTCATCCAGCACCTTTTTCAGCGGCAGGCTGCGTACGTGTCCCGCACCATCGGCGCCTTCGAACAGCAGCCATTTCGCATCCGACGTGAGCCCGGCCTCGTCGAGCAACCACGACACCGGAATACCTGTCCACTGCGCGCACGACAGCAGGCCGTGCGTCTGCTGTACGGTCGTCGAGGCGGCTTTCAACCAGTCGGTAAGACCGTTACCCGAACACTCCATGAAATAAAACCTCGACACCGACGGATAGCGCATCAGGTCGTCCATCGTGAATTCGAGCGGCTGTTTGACCATGCCGTGAATAACGAGTTTGTGAGTCTTGGGATCGATGTCCGGAGTGCCGTTGTGATGCCGCTCGTAGATAAGTCCGTTCGGCGTCACAATTCCATGCTGGTGCTGCAGCGGTGTCATGCTCCAGTCGGAGAAATTCTGCCGGTTCTTGAGCACGTCGGTGCGGCGGCGGCGAACATCCGATTCGTACTTGGAAGGCACGCCATATTCGGATTCCGGAATCGGTCTGCCGTACCCGAGGTTACTGGGCGGGACGGCCAACGGTTCGGCCTGGGACATCGAGATGCCCGTTGCGCCCGCTGCGATAGCGCTTCCCGCTATCGAGCCTCCGCGGCGCAGAAAATTCCGCCGGCTCGCGTTCGTGAGACGATCGTCCTGCCCGTCGGTCGAGGGTGCGACCATCGAAGCTGGGACGCGGAGCTTATCGACAACAATACCAGGCGAAGCGCCCTTTTTAGCAGGCATTGCAGTGTCCTCCTTTGGTCAATCCAATGCGGCTTTTTTGGCAAAGTCTTGTTATGTGAAAGTTTATAGCATTGCCGCAGGCGCTATTCAACAATGATAGTTTTTATGCAGGGATAAGAGGTGCTTATCCGTACCCGCTTCACTCAAGTGAGCGCGCACGGCCCGGCCTGTCTTCACTTTAGGGCGTAGCCGGCGGCGGCACATCAGGCGCATTGCGCCCCGGCTCGAGTACCTGAAAAAATATCTCGTCCTGCTTGACCATGCCAAGCTCGCTGCGCGCGCGTTCTTCGATTGCGTCCAGGCCCTGCTTCAGATCGCGCACCTCGGCATCGAGCGCGGCATTCCGCGATTGCAGCCTCAGATTGGTTTCGCGCTGCGCCGTGAGCTGTTGATCGACCTCCCATACCCGCAGCCAGCTGCCTTTGCCCAGCCACAGTGGATACTGCAGCAAAGCGATCAGGCCGGCGAGCGCGAATATGAGGCGCCTCATGCCGAACCGCGCTACTCCCCGCGCAGCTGATAAAACGCGCCGCGGCCCGCGTAAGCGGCGGCGTCGCCGAGGTCTTCCTCAATGCGTAGAAGCTGATTGTATTTGGCGAGCCGGTCGGAACGGCACAGTGAACCGGTTTTGATTTGCAGCGCATTGGTTGCGACCGCGATATCGGCTATCGTCGTATCTTCGGTTTCGCCCGAACGATGTGATACCACCGACGTGTAGCCGGCGCGCTTTGCCATTTCGATCGCGGCAAGCGTCTCGGTCAGCGTGCCAATCTGATTGACCTTGATCAGCACCGAGTTGGCGATTCCATCTCTGATGCCCTTTTCGATAATTCTGGTATTGGTGACGAACACATCGTCACCGACGAGTTGCACCTTCTTGCCAAGCTTCCGTGTCAAGAGCTTCCACCCGTCCCAATCATTTTCAGCCATGCCGTCTTCGATGCTGATGATCGGATACTTCTCTACCCATCCGCCGAGCAGATCGACGAATTCGGCTGACTTGAGCGTTTGACCTTCGCATGTCAGCGTGTATTCGCCTTCGGAATAAAACTCTGAGCTCGCGCAATCGAGGCTGAGCGCAACGTCAGCGCCGGGCCGATAGCCCGCCGCTTCGATCGCTTCGATGATCAGCTTAAGGGCAGATTCATGATTAACCAGGCGCGGCGCAAATCCTCCTTCGTCACCGACTGCAGTCGACAATCCTTTGTCCTTGAGGAGCTTCTTCAGCGCGTGGAACACTTCAGACCCGCAGCGCAATGCGTCGTGAAACGTCGGCAGACCCAGCGGAACGAGCATGAATTCCTGCAAGTCGAGACTGTTGTCGGCATGCGCGCCGCCATTGATCACGTTCATCATCGGCACGGGCATCGCCATCGCACCGGCACCGCCCAGGTAGCGGTGCAGCGGCAGACCGCACTCCTCGGCTGCGGCTTTAGCCACCGCAAGAGATACAGCAAGGATAGCGTTCGCGCCGAGACGTGACTTGTTCTCGGTGCCGTCGAGATCGATCAACGTCTGGTCGATAAAACGCTGCTCGACCGCGTCGAGTCCGATGATCGCCTCGCAGATCTCGGTATTGACGTTGCCGACCGCGCGCTGCACGCCTTTGCCGAAATAGCGCTTCTCGTCGCCATCGCGCAACTCGATCGCCTCGCGGCTGCCGGTCGACGCCCCCGACGGCACCGCGGCACGGCCGAGAATGCCGGACTCGAGCAGCACGTCGGCCTCCACCGTTGGCAAACCGCGCGAATCAAGTATTTCGCGCGCAATCACGTCCACAATTGCGCTCATGATTTTCCCTGACCTGTAACGAGTTGTTCGGCAAATCCACGCTGCTTGACCATCACGTCGAGCGCTTTCAACGTTTCGAGCAGCACTCGCATATGCTTCAACGGCCACGCGTTAGGTCCGTCGGACAGCGCTTTTTCCGGATTCGGGTGCGTTTCCATGAACACGCCGGAAACCCCGCTCGCCACCGCCGCACGTGCGAGCACCGGAACGAATTCGCGCTGCCCTCCGCTCGACGTGCCCTGCCCGCCCGGCAACTGCACCGAATGCGTGGCGTCGAATACGACCGGACAGCCCGTTTCGCGCATGATCATCAGCGCACGCATGTCTGATATCAGATTGTTGTAGCCGAAGCTCGCGCCGCGCTCACACACCATGATGTTGTCCTGTTTGCTGACTTCGCGGGCTTTGTCGACGACGTTCTTCATGTCGGCGGGCGCCAGAAACTGTCCTTTCTTGATATTGACGGGTCTACCCGCAGCGGCCACGGCGTGAATAAAATCAGTCTGGCGGCATAGGAAAGCCGGGGTCTGCAGCACATCGACGACCGCCGCCACCGCGTCGATCTGATCGATCTCGTGGACATCGGTCAAGACCGCTACGCCAATTTGAGATTTGACATCATCTAATATCTTAAGACCATCTTCCATACCCATGCCGCGAAAGGATTTTCCGGATGTTCTATTGGCTTTATCGAAAGATGATTTGTAGATGAAAGGAATGCCGACCAGGCTGCAAATCTCTTTGAGCTGACCCGCAGTATCGAGCGCAAGTTGCCGCGACTCAATCGCGCACGGACCGGCAATGATAAACAATGGTTTATCCAGACCTACGTCGAATCCGCATAAACGCATAATCGGGACTAGGCGATGTTTTGCAGCTTGAGCGTTGTGGCGGTAACGGGGCTGCCGCTCGCCTCGGTATGACCGAGCGCAGCGCGAATGAAGGCATTGAACAGCGGATGTCCGCTGCGCGGCGTAGAAGTGAATTCGGGATGGAACTGGCAGCCGATGAACCACGGGTGCGCGTTACGCCCCTCGGACGCAAGCTCGACCATCTCGCATAACTGTTCTTTGGCCGATACGCCGGACATCCGCAGGCCCGCGGCTTCGAGCCGCGGCACATAATGATTGTTGACCTCGTAGCGGTGACGGTGACGCTCCATGATGTGATCCACGCCGTAAACCTTGCGCACTTCGGTGCCGGCCTTGAGCACGCATTCCTGTGCGCCAAGCCGCATGCTGCCGCCCAAGTCTGAGCCAGCATCGCGGTGCTCGACGCGCCCATCGCGCTCCTGCCATTCGGTGATCAGCGCAATCACCGGATGCGGCGTATCGGGGTCGAATTCGGTGCTGTGCGCGCCTTCGAGGCCGACCACATTGCGAGCGTACTCGATTACCGCAAGCTGCATGCCGAGGCAGATACCGAGGTAAGGCACATTGTTCTCGCGCGCGTGGCGGATTGCGTTGATTTTGCCTTCCACGCCGCGCTTGCCGAATCCGCCCGGAACCAGAATGGCGTCCATGTTGGCGAGATATCCGGTGCCGTTTTTTTCGATCGACTCAGAATCAATATAATGAATTTTGATTCTGGCGCCGGTGTGAATGCCGGCGTGGATCAGTGCTTCGGACAGCGATTTGTAGGATTCAGTCAGGTCGACGTACTTGCCGACCAATGCGATATTGACCGTTTTGTCCGGATGCTCGAGCGCAAAAACGAGCTTGTCCCACACTGAGAGCTCAGCGGGCCGCGGCGTGAGCTCGAGCTTGCGGCACACGATCTCGTCGAGCTGCTGCGCGTGCAGCATGCCCGGGATTTTGTAGATGCTGTCGACATCGACCGCTGAGATTACCGCCTCGACCTGCACGTTCGTAAACAACGAGATCTTGCGCCGCTCATCCTCCGGCAGCGGACGATCACCGCGGCACAGCAGAATATCGGGCTGAATGCCGATCTCACGCAACTCTTTGACCGAGTGCTGCGTCGGCTTGGTCTTGATTTCCCCGGCCGACGCGATGTACGGAATCAGCGTGAGGTGTACGTAACACGCGCTGTTTCTGCCGAGCTCGATCCCCATCTGGCGTATCGCTTCGAGGAACGGCAGCGATTCAATGTCGCCGACGGTGCCGCCGACTTCCACGATCGCCAACTCCGCATCGCCCGCGCCGCGCCGGATGAAATGCTTGATCTCGTCGGTGATATGGGGGATCACCTGTACGGTGCCGCCGAGGTAATCGCCGCGGCGCTCTTTCTTGATCACGCTTTCGTAAATCTGGCCGGTCGTGAAGTTATTGCGCCGACCCATCTTGGTACTCGCGAAGCGCTCGTAATGGCCAAGATCAAGGTCGGTTTCGGCGCCGTCCTCGGTCACGAATACTTCCCCGTGCTGGAACGGGCTCATGGTTCCTGGATCCACGTTGATGTAAGGATCCAGCTTGAGCATTGAGATTTTGAGGCCGCGCGATTCAAGAATTGCGGCGAGGGAGGCGGCAGCGATACCTTTGCCAAGGGAGGAGACTACACCACCTGTGACAAAGATATATTTGGTCATTTCATTTCATACCTGCCGTTGCATTATTTTAGCCCAAACCGGCGACGCGCTCAACGAATAACACGTGCGCGCGCGATCCACGCCGCCAGTCAATCTCACCCCGCATTCGCGCCTTTCGCCTCGCGCGCGAGGTAGAGCCAGGTCTCGACCACGGTATCGGGGTTGAGCGACAGACTCTCGATTCCTTCGTCCATCAGCCATTTCGCGAGGTCAGGATGGTCGGACGGCCCTTGTCCGCAGATGCCGACGTATTTGCCGGCCCTGCGGCACGCCTGGATCGCAAGATGCAGCATGTGCTTGACCGCGGGGTCGCGCTCGTCAAATCCGTCGGCGATGATGCCGGAATCGCGGTCAAGCGCGAGGGTCATCTGCGTCATGTCGTTGGAACCGATCGAGAAGCCGTCGAAATGCTCGAGAAACTGGTCTGCGAGGATCGCATTCGCCGGAATTTCGCACATCATAATGATGCGCAGCCCGTTCTGGCCGCGCTTCAATCCGTTCTGCGCGAGCAAATCGATCACCTGTTTCGCCTCGGTTACGGTGCGCACGAACGGCACCATGAGCTCGACGTTGGTCAGTCCCATCTCGTCGCGTACTTTTCTCATCGCGCGGCACTCAAGTTCGAAACAGTCGCGAAAACTGGCGGCAATATAGCGCGACGCGCCCCGGAAGCCGAGCATCGGGTTCTCTTCGTGCGGCTCGTATCTTGAACCGCCGGTCAGGCTCGAGTATTCGTTCGACTTGAAATCCGACAGCCGCACGATCACGGGCTTGGGCCAAAACGCGGCGCCGAGCGTCGCCACGCCTTCGGTGAGTTTCTCGACGTAAAACGAAACGGGATCGGCATAGCCGGCGGCGTGCTGTTCGACCGCCAGCTTCAGGTCACCCGGAAGATCCGGATAAGCGAGCACCGCCTTGGGGTGGACGCCGATCATGCGTGCAATAATGAACTCGAGCCGCGCCAGGCCGACGCCTTCGTTGGGCAGGCGCTGGAATTCGAATGCAAGCTCGGGGTTGCCGACATTCATCGTGATTTTCACTGGCGCCTTGGGCATGGCATCGAGCGACAGATCGACGATTTCTGTTTCGAGCATTCCGCGATAGACGAATCCGGTATCGCCCTCGGCACACGACACCGTGACCGGTCTGCCGTCCTTCAATGTCGAGGTCGCGTCGCCACAGCCAACGACCGCGGGAATGCCGAGCTCGCGCGCGATGATCGCTGCGTGGCAGGTGCGCCCGCCCCGATTGGTAACGATAGCCGCTGCGCGCTTCATAACCGGCTCCCAGTCGGGATCGGTCATATCCGTCACCAGCACATCACCGGCCTTGACGCGGTCCATTTCCGCGGCGGTCTTGACCAGCTTGACCGGCCCCGAACCGATGCGCTGGCCGATGGCGCGACCGGAGGCAAGTACGTCGGAGCGCTGCTTCAAGCGGTAACGCCGCAGCATATCGACTTTCTCGCTGGCTTTTACCGTTTCCGGCCGCGCCTGCAGGATGTAGAGTTTGCCGTCGACACCATCGCGCCCCCATTCAATATCCATGGGCCGCTGATAGTGATCTTCTATCGTGAGCGCATAGCGCGCGAGCTCTTCGACTTCGGCATCGGTAATAGAAAAGCGCCGCCGTTCGGCTTCGGGCACTTCATTTGTACGCACCGACCGACCGGCCGAGCGCGCATCGGTGAATGTCATCCGCAGCGCCTTCGAACCCAGATTGCGGCGGATGATGGCTTTTTTTCCGAGTTTCAGCGCCGGCTTGTAGACGTAGAATTCATCGGGATTGACTTGACCCTGTACGACGGTCTCGCCGAGACCGTACGCCGCGGTAATGAATACCACCTGATCAAAACCTGATTCGGTATCGAGCGTAAACATTACGCCGCTCGCGCCCAAATCGCTTCGCACCATGCGCTGGACGCC
>DASYSI010000309.1:0-2253 GCA_036003485.1 Burkholderiales bacterium
TTGGCTATGCCGGAGCCGGCGGCAAGGGCGCGCGCGCCGTGCTGGAAGTGCGCTCGCGCGAGGTACCCTTCATCCTCGAGCACGGTCAAATTGTCGGCCGTCTCGTCTACGAGAAGATGCTTGCCAAGCCCGAAAAATTATACGGGCAGGGCATCGGCTCGAATTACCAGGCACAGAGCCTGAAGCTTTCGAAACATTTCAAGGCCTGATGCGGAAGATATGGCGCTTGCCGCGCGCGCAGGCCATTCGCTATCCTGAAACTGCGCGGGCGTAGTTCAATGGTAGAACGGCAGCTTCCCAAGCTGCATACGAGGGTTCGATTCCCTTCGCCCGCTCCAAACACGCATTGATGTCGAACACGCCCTCGTGAGTGCTGGAACTCCGGCTTAGCCGCGCGCGTTTCCTCGCCGAACCGAAACGCGAGGCAAATAAAATGCCGTTGCTATTGTATTTTCCGCTTATTGTCTGGATGGGCATGGCGGAGATCCTGCAGCAGGAAATGCAAGCTCCCGTCCGGGCAAAGACACAGTCGCGTCAGCGCTAACTCCGCGCGCGAGCGACCTCACGCCGGCGCGAGCGCGATCTCCCTGACTTTCACTTGAGTCAGTAACCGCTTCACGTCCTCTTCGCGGCATAGCTCGGTGCCCGGCGAAAGGACAGCGGCCGAGCCAGCAGCCACCGCGACACGAAATGCTTCCTGAAGCGTCTGGCCGGATGCACGCGCGGCGACCAGGCCGCCAAGAAAGCTGTCGCCGGCGCCCACGGTGCTGACGGGCTCTATCGCAAGCGGTTCTGTGCGGTAAGCGTGTTCTGCGGTTACGAGGAGCGCGCCTTGTTCGCCCAACGTGAGCGCCACGATTTCCACCCGTCCGGCCTTGATAAGATTGCGGCATGCTTTAATGCAGGCGTCATCGCTAGCGAGCGCCGCGCCGACGAGGTCTGATAACTCGACCAGGTTCGGCTTGATCAAAGTGACACCTTCAGCAAGCGCGGCCTTGAGTGCCGGTCCGGAGGTGTCTATCAGGCTTTGAGCGCCAAGCTGTTTCGCTGTTCGAGCCGCTCGGGCAAAGAAATCAACCGGGACACCCGGCGGGACGCTTCCGCTGGCGACCACGAATTTGGGTTTTTCCGGCAGGGTGACAAGCTTATCGAGAACGGCTTCCCATTCCGCGCGATGCAGCGCCGAACCTGGCAGCACAAACCGATACTGTTCGCCGGTCGTTTCCTCGTATGCAGTAAAATTCTCTCGCGTTTCGACATGCGATGGTGTCACCAAACTGTCGATGCCTTCCCGCTCCACCAATCGATGCAACAATTTTCCAATCGCACCGCCGGTTGGATAAATTGCGGCGACGGTGCCGCCAAGCCGATGTGCAACGCGCGCTACATTGATCCCGCCGCCGCCCGGATCGCGCTTTGGTGCTGAGCAGCGCATTTTCCGAATCGGCTCGACGCGCCCGACGTTCACGAAAATATCGATGGCGGGATTGATCGTGAGTGTAACGATATCCGGCACGGGAACATCCACTTCTTCGGTAGGAGACGATTCTTCAGTTTGCACACCTTAGCGAATGAACATGTGTATTTTTAGTTGCGAATAGAAGGGGCGTATTTTTGGAAAATTGCCCGGAACCGGGCCCGGCATATGGCGTTTCACGTTTTCGTCGCATGACGGATCACCCTAGGCATGCTTAGCTAGGAAGGGGTCTGCAGGTCGCGCCAGGCGTGTTGCATGATTGACCCGTTCTTTTCCCTCTCGGGTTTTGCGGTCGGCATGCTGGTCGGCATGACGGGCGTCGGCGGCGGTGCCTTGATGACGCCGATCTTGATCATGCTGTTCGGTATTCATCCGGCGACCGCGGTTGGCACTGACTTGCTCTACGCAGCCGCGACCAAGACCGGTGGTAGTCTGGTGCACGGCTTTGCGCGCAGCATTGATTGGCGCGTGGTCGGGCGGCTGGCGACCGGAAGCGTTCCCGCAACAGTTGTCACGCTGGGTGCGCTGTCTCACTTCAATCTCAGTGGCGACGCCGCGCGCAACTTGATTACGCTTGTGCTCAGCGTTGCATTATTTGCGACTGCTTTTGTGCTCGTGTTTGGCGGCGCAATCATAGCGACCTATCGCGCCCGCGTCGCCGAGCTCGATCCGCAGCGCGCTGCGACCAATACGATTCTGATCGGCGCGTTGCTCGGCGTGCTCGTTTCCATCTCGTCGGTCGGCGCCGGCGCGATCGGCGTCACCGCGTTGCTGCT
>DASYSI010000310.1:0-2505 GCA_036003485.1 Burkholderiales bacterium
GGGTGCGGTGGCGACGATCTGCATGCCGATGATCGCGTTCGCGCCCGGACGATTGTCCACGACCACCGGCTGACCGAGATTTTTAGACATCTCCTGCCCGAGCGTGCGCGAAATCAGATCGTTGCCGCCGCCGGGGGCAAATGGCGAAATCAGCCGGACCGGGCGCGCGGGATAATCGTTCGGCGTCGCTGCGTTTGCGACACCGGACGTACCCGGCAGCACTAACAGGAGCAACATGCCGAGCGTGACACGGCACGCGCGGTGCAAATCGAAAAACCAACCCGAAACCGGCGCTGAAATAAACTGCATCACACCTAGATCCCGATGAGTCAGTCGGCGGTGGCGCGCGAATCCTTGACGACTTTGGCCCACTTGACAAGTTCCGACTGCATGAACGCCCGAAACTCCGACGGAGTGCTCGACCGCGGTTCCACGCCCTGACGGTCGAGCTGCTCCTTCATGCTTGCGCTATCGAGCGCGCGCGCGATTTCCTCGCTCAGCGCGGTGAGGATGGCATCGGGTGTCCGCGCGGGGGCCACGATTCCCCACCACGACGTGGCACTGAAACCAGGAACCGTCTCCGCGATCGCGGGAACGGAAGGCAAAGCGGGCGATCGCTTCAGGCTTGTCACTGCGATCGCTTTCAACCGGTTCGTTTTGATGTGCTGAACGACTGCGAGTGCATTAGAGAAGCTCATCGAAATCTGGCCGGAAATCAGGTCGACGATAGCGGGCCCCGTGCCTTTGTACGGAACGTGGACGATATCGATCCCGAATGCGGTGCCGAACATCACTCCGGATAGATGCTGCGAGCTGCCGATGCCGTTCGAGCCGTACGTCAGTTTTCCAGGCCGGCTTTTCGCGAGCGCAACGAGCTCGCTTACGGTGCTGACGGGAGTTGCGGCGGGCACGACCAGAATGTTCGGGGCCATGCCCAGCAGCGAAACCGGAGCGAAAGCCTTGATCGGATCGTAGGGCAGCTTTTTGTAGAGCGCGGGATTGATGGCATTCGTGCCGACGTTGGCCATCAACAGCGTGTAACCATCGGGGGGAGCCGCCACCAGGATTTCGCACGCCACGATGCCGTTGGCGCCCGCGCGGTTATCGACGATGACCTGCTGTCCCCACGCTTCGGTCACCTTGGCGCCGATCGCGCGCGCCATGGTGTCGTTTCCCCCGCCGGGCGGAAAAGGAGCGATCAACCGGATAGACTTCACCGGATATGCCGATGAGAGACGCTCCGCTGCAAAACCGGGCGCGGCGGCGAGCCCTGCGATGAACATCGCAATCGTCAATGTGCAATTGCCAAAACGCATGAATGCTCCTTCAGTCGAGCGCGATTTCCACCAACCTCATCCTAATCCGAGTATTCCCATCCAATAGTGAATCTTGCCGTTCGTCTCGACGTCATATTTGCGCACGAATTCGAGCTTTCCATCGACGCCGATGCGAAACACCGATAACGCAGCCGGCACCGTTGTGATGCTTGCCCCCTCGCGCACCGCCAGCGGCTGGATGCTCGCGGTAACCAGCATGCGCCCGCTCGGATCGATCGCGAAAGTCCGTACATGCCCACTGCGCGGGTCGGCGCGCTGGATCAGCGTCGGCTCGCCGCTCGCCGAGTCGATCGCGTAGACTACGATACTGTTCTCACCGCCGCCGAATACGCGCTTGCCTTCGTAATCGACAGTCCCGTCAGCGCGATTGGCCAGATAGACGAATCGCCCGTTGGGATGAACGTGAACGGTTCCCGCGAGTTGCCGCGGCTTGATATTTTCACGATCGGCCAACGTATCGCGAATAAAAGCTGCATCGGGCTCGAGGCCGTCGCCCCGCACGCGGTACACGTAAAGCTTGCTCTGCCGTTCAAGCGAAACATACACCCACGGTTGTGTCGGATGAAAATCCAGGTGCCGCGGTCCGAAACCATAACCGCCATTCGGCGCGATCGCCGCCAGGTTGGTGAGTACGCCCTCTCTGAAGTGGAACAGCCTCAGCGCGCCTGGATCCTCGGGCCTGCCTTCGGCCGCGCTGTTGCCGCGATCGACCAGGATCACCGTGCGGTCGGATGGCATCATCATCACCTGGTGCGGATAGATGCCAAAATCGAGACCGTTCGGCTGCTTCACCGCGGGTCCCAGCGTTCCATCGCCGTTGATTCGGTTCACGGTAATACCGGCGCGAGGCAGGTTGTGCGCGCTCAGCACATGGGCTCCGCCTCGATCCAGACAAATGTGTACGGCGCGCGAGCGCAACGGCTGCGGTTCGCCGTGAGGTGTGAGCGCGCCGCTTTCCGGGTCGATCCGCAGCGCGCTGACATGGTTGAAATCCGCTTTCATGCCCGCGCCGCGGTTGCTCGTCGCAACGTAAAGGTATTGCTTCGAAGGATGAGGCCACGCGTATTGCACGACCGCCGGCACTTTGATCGTTTTGCGCTTGACGAGGGCGGCGCCCTCGACGTCGACATCGAAGTGAGTCAGTTCTTCGCCGACCGCACTGTACAGC
>DASYSI010000311.1:0-3266 GCA_036003485.1 Burkholderiales bacterium
GCAATCAAGGTATGAACATGGCAAACGAACCCATCAAACTATATTGGCCGATTGGACTCACCCGCGAGATGCCCGGCCGCACGAGTCGAGGCGATCTGCTCGACCAGACGCTCAAGGAATATACGCAGCACGTCATGGGCCCAGATGTTTCGGTCACAATCGGATGGCTCAAAAAAACAACATCGCTTCTCTCCTCCCTGTACCTGGGAATGGTGAACGATGTCCACGTCATCAACGATATTTTGGCGGCGGAGCGCGATGGCCATCATGGCGCCATCGTTGGTGGACACTGGGATCCCGGTTTATATGCAGCACGCGAAGCCGCTTCAATTCCAGTCGCTGGCCCGGGCGAATCTGGAATGATGCTTGCCGGAACGCTGGGGCGAAAATTTGCCATGCTTACCGTGATGGAAGGCTATGTGCCGATCATCGAAAACAACATTCGTACCTACGGCCTCGAAAGCCGCGCCATCTCGCGTCGACCGGTACGCAGGTTCGGCATGACGTATGATAATTTTGTGCGCTGCCTGGAGGGTAAAGACGATGAATTCCTGGTCGAATTTGAAAAGACAGCGCGTGAATGTATTGCCGACGGCGCCGACGTAATCATCGCTGGTGGTCAGTTGTTCGGTCCCCTGTTTCTGAAACACAAGTTCAATCAAATTCCGAACACCGGAGTGCCGGTCATTGAAGTTTCGGCGTGCGGGCTAAAATTTGCGGAGGTGCTCGTCAGACTACGCCGCTCGATCGGCCTCGCGAAGAGTCAACACATGCACTCTCCATTCCGCACGCCGCCACGCGACGTTGTTGACGGCGCCAGAAAGTCGTTCGGGCTCGATTAAGGCGCATTCGAGACAAAATGCGGCGGGAATCCGCGCACCAGCATGTAAAGTTCGACTTCGAAAGCAGCATTTTAAGCGCAGGTCGAATGGCACAACCTGGTTTGCGGCGCTTGCAAGAATCGCCAGCGCCGTTTGCTCTTGTCGGATGTGAAAGGCAACCCTCAATATTCGTTCATGATGCGTTGGATTTGCTTCGGATCCTGCGTGCATGTGAGCGCAAGCGTGAGCAGGATGCGGGCTTTGCGAGGCTGCAGATTTTGTTGCAACGCGCCGGCAATACTCGACTCATTTCTACAGGACGCACTCTCATGTCAGGCAGCAACGATCGCGAATTGTTGACAGGCACTACGCGTGCACATCCATAATCGTAGGTATTGATTAATGCCTGCCTTCCACGTGGGATTCTCAAAACCGGCAATAACATGCGAGCGGCGCGCATATCAGTCGAGCTTCACGCCGGAGAGTTTCACCGCTTGCGCCCACTTCGCCGTCTCAGCGTTCATGAACGCCGCGAACTCTTCGGGCGTCGTGCTCGCGGGCTCCATGCCCAGAGCAAGAATGCGCTCCTTCGTGTCTGGCTGAGCGAGGATTTTCAGCACCTCGCTATTGAGCTGCTGGACGATCGCCTGCGGTGTCCTAGCCGGCGCGAGAAAGCCCGACCAGCCCGCGACCTCGAAACCTTTGACGCCGGCCTCGTCGAGCGTCGGCACGTTCGGCAGAACTGCAGAGCGTTTCGCAAGTCCCACGCCGAGCGCTTTGAGCCGGTCTGCGCGAATCATCGGCAACGACGACGCCACGGTGTCGAACATGAGCGGCACCTGGCCCGACAGCACATCGGTCATCGCGGGTGCGCTGCCCTTATACGGCACGTGAAGAATGTTCATGTGCGTTCGCCACTTGAGGAGCTCCATCGCGAGATGCTGCGCAGAGCCTGGACCCGAGGACGCGTAGCTCAATTTTCCGGGCTGAGATTTCGTGAGCGCGACGAGCTGGGAAATGTTGCTCACGGGCAGCGATGGATGGGCGACGACAACGAGCGGAATGAGACCGAGCAGCGCGATCGGCGAGAGATCCTTCAGCGGTTCGTACGAAAGTTTGCTATAGAGATTCGGATTGATCACAAGCGAGCCGCTCGCGGTAATGAGGAGCGTGTATCCGTCGGGCGGAGATTTGACGACGGTTTCGATGCCAACGATGCCGTTCGCACCTGCGCGATTGTCGACAATAAACGACTTGCCCATCACGTCGCCGAGTTTCTGGCTGACGACGCGTCCGATGACATCCGTCGCCTGACCGGGCGGAAACGGGATGACGACACGCACGGGCTTTGCTGGGTATGCCTGCGAATAGGCAGTGAGCGGTACTGCGGCGAACGATACGGCCGCACAACATGCAACGATCGAAAGTATCTTCAACGCTTCCTCCTTTGTTTTTGCGCGTTACGCGCTGCCGAACGTGCGCTTGAGCGTCGGCATATCGATCTTTCCGTTTGCATTCTTCGGAAGCTCGTCAATGACGAGGATGTCCTTCGGGCGCTTGTAGCCGAGCACGGTGCGCGTGTACTCAAAAAGCTGCGCTTTCGTCGCACTTTTGTCCTTCAGCGCGACGACCGCGATCACCGCCTCGCCCCACTCCGTATCGGGCCTGCCGAAAACGGCGGCCTCGTTCACCGCCGGATGCGTGCACAGCGCATCGGCGACTTCGCGCGGTGCGATGTTGTAGCCGCCGCTAATGATCATCTCGTCCTGACGTCCGAGCAGATACACGTATTCGCGCTCGTCCATTCGAGCGAGATCGTTCGTTCGCAGCCACCCGTCAGGCATTGCTGCAGCCGATTGCTCCGGCCGCCGCCAGTAGCCGGACATCGCGTGCGGCGCGCGCACGAGGAGCTCGCCGACCTCACCCGCACGAACTCGAGCACCGTTCTCATCGACGACTTTGACTTCGACGCGGATGAACGCGTGGCCTGCCGAAGCGAGCAAACCGCTGTCGAGGTTCTCCAGCGTGTGATCGTGCCGCGGGAGGAGCGTGATTGTTGAAGGCGCTTCCGTCTGGCCGTAATGCTGTGCAAGGCGTGGGCCAAAGATCATGATTGCCCTGCGCAGAACTTCGCTTGCGATATGGCTTCCGCCGTACACGATCTGCCGCAATCTCGGCAGAGGCGTTCCCGCGACGTCCGGTAGCGCGAGCATGCGCTGGAGCATCGTCGGGACAAGCTTCACTGTCTCGATCTGGAGATCCCGCGCAAGATCGAAGGCCCGCTGCGCGTTGAAGTGCCGCATCAGCACGACCGTGCAGCCGCGCATGTAGTAAGCGAGCACGAAGTACGCGCTGCCGTGGCTCAACGGCTGTAGCAGAAGTACTTTCTCGTCCGGCGCCTCCGGCCCGAGCTCGAGCAGCACGTTGTACGCTACCTCGGCGATC
>DASYSI010000312.1:0-4645 GCA_036003485.1 Burkholderiales bacterium
CGAGCAGATCGTCGTCGGCATGATTTCGATTGGCATCGCCGGCTTTATCTCGAGCGAGCTGCTGCGCGCGCTCGGCAAACGCGTGACGCCGTGGCTGCGTGTCAGATGACAGACTGGCGGCGTGTATGAAGGAAACCAATCTGATCCGGACCCCGATCAAAGCAGGAGAGATCGTCGCGAACGGCGTCAGCAAAAGCTATGGGACACTCGAATTCAGCAAAGAAGTAGTCAAGGACTGCTCGTTCACCATCGAGCGCGCCAAGCTCACGGTAATGATCGGGCCGTCGGGCTGTGGCAAAAGCACGTTGATTCGCCTGCTGGCCGGATTCGAGAAGCCCACGAGCGGCACGCTTACGCTGAATGGGGAGCCGATTCACGGGCCGGCGCGCGACCGCCTGGTCTTGTTCCAGGAAACTGCGCTGTTCCCATGGATGACCACGTACGACAACATACTGTATGGCCCGCGCGCGCGCGGCGAGCTCACCCAGGAAACGCTCGATTTTGCGGAATTTCTCCTGAACAAGGTTGGATTGCAGGATTTCCGCAAGAAATACCCCAATCAGCTATCGGGCGGCATGCAGCGGCGCGCCGAACTCGCGCGCGCGATGATAAACAATCCCGAGGTCATGATCCTCGATGAGCCGTTTCGCGGGCTTGATGCGATGACCCGGGAATTGATGTGGGAATATTACTCGGCGCTTTACGAGGAAAATCGACGTACCAATTTTTTCGTCACCACCGATATCGACGAAGCGATTTTCCTCGCCGATCGCCTGCTCATCATGTCCAACATTCCCACCCAGGTCTGCGCCGTCATCGAGATCGACTTGCAGCGACCGCGCAAGCTGCTCGATCTGATCGAGAATGACCGCGCCAATGAGATCAAGATGCAGGCACTGTCGATCCTGCACAAAGAGGCGATGAAATCGTTCTCGCGTGGAAGCAAAGCGGCGGCTGATTTTGTCGAGGCTTATTCGAAACGCATCAGCAAAGCATAGCCGCATGAGGCAAGCCTGTTTGCAGACGCAAGTGAACACCGAGCGAATGCCCGGCTGCTGCCGGCGCTGGTGCAGCGGCGATGCCGATATGCAATACTGTCCACGCTTCCGCGCGATATGCCGCTCAAAAATGCCGCAAAAATTCCTGTTGCTCCCTGATTTTTCCAGATAATCGATGGCCGCGATTCTGTTAGACGGAACGGCCATCGCCCAGCAGGTTTATTCCGAGCTCAAGCATCGCGTAACCACTCTCGGTGAGCGCGGCACGCGGCCGGGACTGGCGGCGATCCTGATCGGTGAAAATGCCGCCTCCAAGATCTACGTTAAGAACAAGGCTCACGCGTGCCACGAGGTCGGCTTGCACTCCGAAGTGCATCGCTTTGCTGCAGACTGCACTGAAAGCGAAGTACTCGACATGCTGAGGCATCTGAACGCCGACCCGGCCATCCATGGCATTCTGGTGCAGCTGCCGCTGCCGCCGCAACTCGATGCCGAGCGCATACTGCAGTCGATCGATGCCGGCAAGGACGTCGATGGGTTCAATTGGTTGAATCTTGGCGCTATAGTCGCGGGACGCACCCTGCTCGCGCCGTGCACGCCGCTTGGCGTGATGACGATGCTCGATCACGCGGGCATCGCACTAGAAGGCCGCAGTGCAGTGGTCATCGGCCGCAGCGCACTGGTCGGCAAGCCTCTGGCGCTGATGCTGATCGCACGCGGCGCCACGGTCAGCGTGTGCAACTCGAAAACGCCCGACCTCGCGCTTTATACTTCGCTCGCCGATATCCTGGTGGTTGCGGCGGGCAAGCCTGGACTGGTGAGAGGGTCCATGATCAAGCCGGATGCGGTCGTCATCGACGTCGGCATCAACCGGCTGCCGGACGGCAAACTGGGTGGGGACGTCGATTTCGCTTCCGCGAGCCGGGTTGCTTCGTACATTGCACCGGTGCCGGGTGGGGTCGGCCGCATGACTGTTGCCATGCTGATCGCGAACACCGTGACTGCCGCCGAGCGTATTACGGGCGTGCCATCGGCTCACGGCCTTCGGCGCGGCAATGACCGGCCCGGGTCGTAGAACGGCAGTCGCGCGACCTGTGCCCGCATTCCGCAGCTTAAGCTGACGCGGGTGCCGGGATAGGCATCTGCGGCTGCAACGAAGCCCATGCCGAGGCAGCGCGCATAAAGCGGAGACCAGCAGGCGCTCGTCATGACTGCGGCGCCGGAAGCGATGCATTCCGGTAAATCCTGATCGGAGGCTGCATCGGCCGCAGGCAGCAAGCCGACCAGACGCCGCCGCGGGCCGCGCCAACGCTGCGCCTGCAGCGCTCGCGCTCCGCGCAACGGAGTGCGATAAAAATCGACGAAACGCGCCAGTCCAAGCTCGAGCGGCGTGACCGGCAGCGCAAGCTCCCGCGCAAATAATATGTGCCCGGCTTCGATGCGCAGCGAGTCGATGGCATCGAAGCCGCATTCGAGCAGGCCGGAATTGGCTCCCGCTGCGAGCAGGGCCTGCCACAGCGCGGGCGCAGCGGCGTCGGCAATCACGAGCTCGTAACCGGTTTCCCCGCTGTAGCCGATGCGCGCCAGCTGGCACTCGCTGCCGGCAAAATCAAGCGCCGTGAAACCATAGTAATAAAGGGGTGCGAGATGCTTTCGGTCAAAACAGCGTTCGAGTATCGAGCGGCTGGCGGCGCCTTGCAGTGCGATCACTGCGTGCTGCCGCGAGAGGTCGCGCAGCGTGACGTCAAAATTTTCGGCGTTGCGCGCGACAGGCTCTAAATCACCGCGTCTGCCGATGAAAAGCCAGTATCGGTCGCCGGCGAGATGCCAAACCGTGGCATCGTTGAGCACCGTGCCGTCATCGCGCAGCAGCAGCGTGTACGCGATGCGGCCCGGGCGCAATTCGTCGAGCGCGCGCGATTGTATTGAATTGAGGAACGACAGGCAGGCTGCACCCGCGATCTCAGCGCAGCCCATGAACGAAAAGTCGAACAGTCCGGCGGCCGCACGCGTTGCCAGGTGTTCACGGCGGGCACCGCTAAAGCGGCGCGGAGTGGCGATGCCGGGCGCGAGCGTCAGCGTCGCAGTGCTGCGGGTGGAAAGAAATTCCCCCAAGGCCGTCGCTATCTGAACCATCCCAGTTCACGCGCGATCAGCGCGAGTCCCACCACAATGCAGAGCGCAGCGACGAATAGACGAAGCACTGTTGCGTTGACCGCGTGCACGATACGCACGCCCAGCAGCACGCCCGCGATTTCGAGCAAAGTGACGGCGCCCGCGATGCCGAAATCGATCGTTCCATACTTCAAATTGCCAAGCGTTCCCGATACCGCAGCTACGATCTGTATCACCTGGCTGGTACCGATCGAGGTGAGCGCGGGAAAGCCGCACAAAACCATCAGCGGTACGGACAATGCCGGACCGCCGACGCCGGTGAGTCCGGAGCCAAAACCTGCAACGGCGCCGAGCGCAAGCAGCAGAATTTGCTGCGCCCGCCGGTGCACATGAAACGCCGGCACCGCAATGCCGCGCCACGTTGCGAGCGTATAGATACCGGCAAATATGATGACTGCGGCGAGTATGATGGCGAGCGCACCCGCGCCGGTCAGGGAATTCACCCAGGCGCCGGCGAACGCGAAGAAAACTGCTCCCATCAGTACCGGACGCGTAACGACCCAGTCGATGCTGCCGCGACGCTGGAACATGGCAGTGCCGGCAACACCCGTGAAAGCGAAAGTGAACAGCGCAGTCGCCATCGCGGTATGGATCGGCAATCCCGCAAACGCGGTGAGCGCGGGTATCAGCAGTATGCCGCCGACGCCGACCGCGCCGATCAGCGTACCGACGCCAAACGCGATCAGCAGCAGCCAGGTCAAGTCCGCCACTACATTATTTCTTCCAGCCCACTTTGTCTTTGAAATTCTTGAGCTCGTCTTCCTTCATGAAGACAGTGTGCTCCTTGCCGGGATAGATGCGCTTGCGCACTTCATCGCGATAATCCGTGAGACCTTTCTCGATGATCGGCACGAGGTCGCAGTAGATCTTGGAATGACGCGGCGTATGCTTTTCGTAAAGATGGAACAGGTCGGAACCGATAATGTGCACTCCGTCCGAGGTATTGCCGGAACCGAGACTCACTACCGGTACCGGCAGCGTTTCCGTCAGATATTGCGATACTTCGGAAGTCACGACCTCGGTCATGATTGAAAAGCAGCCGGCGTCCACGAACGCCCAGGCGTCATCAACCAGCTCCTTGGCGCGGTCGGCGGTCTTGCCTTGCGCGGCGAAACCGCCGAGCTGCGGGATGCGCATCGGGGTGATGCCGATATGCCCCTGCACTGGAATTCCGGCCTTGACGATCGCCTCGATGTATTTCGCGTGATGCTGATTGCCTTCGCACTTCATCACTTCGGCACCGCCTTGCGACACGTACTTGGCGGCATTATCGACCGCCTGCTGCGCCGACAGATGAAAACTCATGTACGGCATGTCGACCATGCGCAGGCCGTATTGCGAGCCGCGCTTGACCGCCTGCGCCATGAACATCACTTCCTCGAACGACACCGAAGTCGTCGATTCGTGTCCGAACAGCACCATGCCGCCGGTGTCCGACACGCACAGTATGTCGATGCCGACGCGATCGGCGA
>DASYSI010000313.1:0-8067 GCA_036003485.1 Burkholderiales bacterium
TTTCGCCGGATGCACGATCTGAACGAGCTCGACTTTGTCGAACTGATGCTGGCGTATGATGCCGCGCGTGTCCTTGCCATACGAGCCTGCTTCGCTGCGAAAACACGGCGAGTGACAGACGAATTTGAGCGGCAGCTCGCCGCCGGAAATGATTTGTTCACGCACGAGGTTGGTAACCGGGTACTCCGCCGTCGGAATAAGGTAGAGGTCACGCCCTTCGATCTTGAATAGATCGTCCTTGAACTTGGCGAGGCTCGAGACGCCGTCGGCGCATTCCGCGGTCACCATGTACGGAACATAAACCTCGCAATATCCGTGCTCCTGCGTGTGGATGTCGACCATGAATTGCGCAAGCGCGCGATGCATACGCGCCAAACCTTTCTTCATCACGGAAAAGCGCGCGCCGGCGATCCTGGCTGCGGCATCGAAGTCGAGCATACCGAGATTCGCGCCCAGATCGACGTGATCCTTCACTGCGAAATCGAACTTGCGGGGCTCACCTATGCGTCTCACCTCGACGTTGTCATCAGGTGACGCGCCCACCGGCACAGTCGCATGCGGCAGGTTCGGAATAACGGAAAGAAACTCATCGAGCTCACGTTGTATGACGTCGAGATCGTGCTCGAGTGCTTTGAGCTTGTCCGCCTGCGCATTGACTTCGGCCACGAGCGAAGAAGCGTCCTCGCCTTTGGCCTTCGCCTGTCCGACCTGCTTCGAGAGCTGATTGCGCTTTGCCTGCAGCTCCTGCGTTTGCGTCTGCACGGACTTGCGACGCGCCTCAAGGCGCTCGAAAGCGGCCACATCGAGCGTCACGCCGCGATCGGCCAGACGTTTGGCCGCGCCCTGCAGATCGCTGCGCAGTAACTGGATATCCAGCATTACAACCTCAATCAATGAGTCTGTTTCGAAATTGCCGTTATTATCGTGGAGATTGCCCTGCCCTGCCAGCGCATGACGTTGACCGGCTTCGGTATTAAAACCCGAGTCAATAAAAATTTCAGTTGAAGTGAGTCGGACGTTGACTGAATCCGCGCTGTGGAGCAAATACCCCTTACCCATCCCGCGCCCCGTCAACATGGGACGAGGAGTATTTTTTTAAGATAGCTTTTGATTATTTCTTGCCACGCGCCTGTTCATCGAGCTCGTGCAACTCGGCCAGACGCGACCGGATCTTAGCTTCGAGCCCATGCGCGGTGGGTTGATAAAGCGGCGGCGGCTGCATGCCGTCCGGGAAGTAGTTTTCGCCGGCAGCGTAGGCTTCGGGCTCATCATGGGCATAGCGGTAATCGCGTCCGTAGCCCAAGTCTTTCATCAATCGCGTCGGCGCGTTGCGCAGGTGTTCCGGTACGGGTCGCGACTTGTCATCGCGAATCAGCGCACGTGTCGCGTTATAGGCACTGTAGGCGGCATTGCTCTTCTTCGCCACGGCCAGATATAGCGTGGCTTCAGCCAGCGCAAGCTCGCCTTCCGGACTGCCGAGACGCTCGTAGGTTTCGCACGCGTCGAGCGCGATGCGCAGCGCGCGCGGGTCCGCCAGACCGATGTCTTCACTCGCCATGCGCACCAGCCGCCGGCCGACATAAAGCGGATCAGCGCCGCCGTCGAGCATGCGGCACATCCAGTACAGCGCCGCGTCGGGCGAAGAACCGCGTACCGACTTATGCAGCGCCGAGATCTGGTCGTAGAACTGGTCGCCGCCTTTGTCGAAGCGTTTAAGGCTTTGCGCCAGCGCGTCGCGTGCGAGCGCTTCATCGATGTGCTCAACACCGCGCGCCGCGGCCGCAATATCGATCTGCTCGACCATATTGAGCAATCGCCGCGCGTCACCGTCGGCATAGCCAATGATCAATTCTCGCGCGCGCTCACTCAATATCAGCGGCCGGCCGCAATGCTCCAGCGCGCGCTGCAGCAGCACCGCAAGGTCACCGTCCGATAGCGGCTGCAGCACGTAAACCGTAGCACGCGAGAGCAGCGCGCTGTTTACTTCGAATGACGGGTTCTCAGTCGTCGCGCCGATAAACGTCAGCAAGCCGCGCTCGACGTAGGGCAGAAAAGCGTCCTGCTGCGACTTGTTGAAGCGGTGTGCTTCGTCGACGAACAGGATCGTCTGGCGGCCGCTTTGTTGCAGCGTGAACTCAGCTTGCTGAACCGCGTCGCGGATTTCCTTGACGCCCGCCAGCACGGCCGAGATTGCGATGAACTCGGCGTTGAAGGCATGCGCCATCAAGCGCGCGAGCGTGGTCTTGCCGACTCCGGGCGGCCCCCACAGGATCATCGAGTGCGGCTTGCCCGACTCGAATGCGAGCCGCAATGGCTTGCCCGGACCGAGCAGATGCGCCTGCCCCACCACCGCGTCGAGCGAGTGCGGCCGCAGCCGCTCCGCGAGCGGCGCCGCCGGCTCGGTCTTTTTGAAAAGATCGTTCATGAAAAATCTAACGGCGTAAAGCGCGGGCGCCTACTATGACACCGGGTCTCATTCGGTGATGACGTCAGCGCCTTTAGGCGGAACAAACTTGAAAGTGTCAGGCGAGAATTTGGGATTACGCTCGATTGAAGAAAACTTGATCATGGTCACCTGACCGAATGGGTCGCGCAATTCCATCGCTTCCAGATTAGCCTGTTTAAAACCCAGGCGGATGCGCTCGAAAGCATTCTCTTTCGATTTCGGCACCGCTTCGAGCCAATCCAGGCCTTCCTGATTGCCGATGTTGGTCAGATTATAGTTTTTATCGATTTCGTTGCTGCCGGAGAGCAGCGCCGCGGGGCTGCTGCCCAGCGCCTTGTCGAGTTTGCGGACGGTCACCTGGTTCAAGTCCTTGTCATAGATCCACAGCCGCGAGCCGTCACCGACGATGGTCTGTTCGTAGGGCTTGTCATACTCCCAACGAAAGCGGCCGGGACGCGCAAACTGCATCGTGCCAGTCGCCTGCTGCAGTTGCTTGAGATTCTTGTCGACGATGATCTGTGCAAAATGGGCTTTGCCAGCCGTCGTCTGCTGCAAGAATGCCTTGAGCGTTTCAATGCTCGCCGCGCGCGCCGGAACGCACGTTAAGAGCAAAAGCAAAGTAAGCAGAATGCGCATTAGAAAGCCTTCCTGGTTCGGTCGAGATTGACGATCTTGCCTGCCCGCAGTGTGATCGCCGTCATCCATGGATTGGCGCGCGTCGGAAAGTAATAGTACGTTTTTACGATGTCGTCGCGAGCATTCTCGATCGACTCGCTATCGGGCTTGCCCGCGCGTTGCAGAAGCTCGCCTTCGCTCATGCCCGTCTGCAACCGGATGTAAACGTCGAATTCCATGCCGCGCGCATCGTTCTGAGCGAAAACTGTCGGTTGAGGTTGCTCAACCAACTTAAAACGAGAATCGTAATTTTGAAAGGGCGGCGACTCAAATTGGATTAAGCGGTTCGCGTCGACCTGTTCTCCCGCTTGCGCCAGAATTGGCGCGGCCAGGGTGAAACTTAACAGTGAGTTGAGCAAGATTTTCATGTTGGCAGCGCGCAGTGCTCGACGTATCGTGCGTTTGACAACTGGGATCGCGTTAAATTCGAAACCGCTATTCTTCGGATGCCGACGCAGGGACAAGGACTTCGCGGTTGCCGTTAGTCTGCATCGCCGACACCATGCCGGCGCGCTCCATTTGCTCGATCAACCGCGCCGCGCGGTTATAGCCGATGCGAAGATGACGCTGCACGAGCGAGATCGAGGCGCGTCGCGTCTTGAGCACGATGGCGACGGCCTGATCGTACAGCGGGTCGGACTCAACAGTCGCTCCCGCTTCAAACGACATCGCGCCCTCGCTATCGGCTTCCGGCTCTTCCAGCACACCCTCGACATATTGCGGCGCTGCCAGTTTCTTCAAGTAATCGACGACTCGATGTACCTCGTTGTCTGCGACAAAGGCGCCATGCACGCGTTGCGGGAAACCCGTGCCGGGAGGCAAATACAACATGTCACCCTGACCCAGCAGCGCTTCAGCGCCCATCTGATCGAGAATCGTGCGTGAGTCGACGCGCGCTGATACCTGAAATGCGATACGCGTCGGTATATTGGCCTTGATCAGTCCGGTAATCACGTCTACCGATGGCCGTTGCGTTGCCAGTATTAGATGAATGCCTGCGGCGCGAGCCTTCTGTGCCAGGCGTGCAATCAATTCCTCGACCTTCTTGCCAACCACCATCATCAAATCGGCAAGCTCGTCGATGACTACCACGATCAGCGACATTTCATGCAGCGGATCAGGATTGTCCAATGTCGAAGTCAGCGGATTCGGGATCGGCGTATCGGCTTTTGCCGCGTCGCGTACTTTCTGGTTAAAGCCGGCCATGTTGCGAACGCCAAGCCCCGACATCATCTTGTAGCGGCGTTCCATCTCCGCAACGCACCAGTTGAGCGCGTTGGCGGCCTGACGCATGTCGGTCACCACTGGCGTGAGCAGGTGTGGAATGCCTTCATAGACCGACAATTCGAGCATTTTCGGATCGACCAGAAGCAGGCGGCATTGCGCCGGCGGCGATTTATAAAGCAGGCTCAAGATCATGGCGTTGATCGCGACCGATTTGCCCGAACCCGTGGTGCCGGCGACGAGCAGATGCGGCATGCGCGCGAGATCGGCGACAATCGGATTTCCCGCGATGTCCTTGCCGAGCGCAAGCGTGAGCGGCGAGCTCATGTCGGCATAAACCTGTGAGCTGATAATTTCCGACAAGCGCACGATCTGACGTTCCGGATTCGGAATTTCGAGGCCCATGCAGCTTTTTCCGGGAATCGTCTCGACAACGCGGATGCTGATCACCGAGAGCGCGCGCGCAAGATCTTTGATCAAATTGATGATCTGACTGCCCTTGACGCCGATTGCAGGCTCGACTTCGTAGCGCGTGATCACCGGTCCCGGATAAGCAGCGATAACTTTGACCTCAACGCCGAAGTCGAGCAGTTTTTTCTCGATCAGGCGCGAGGTAAATTCGAGTGTCTCGGTGCCGATTACGGCAACCGCCTGCTCCGAATCATCGAGCAGTTTGATGGGAGGCAGCGGCGAATCCGGCAGTTCCTCGAACAATGGAACTTGTTTCTCGCGCTCGACGCGCGCCGATTTTGGTATCTGCAGCGCGGGAGGCTCGATGCGAACTGGCGCGTGTATTTCGAATTTCTTTTTGCCTTCTTCGACGATCTCTTCACGTTCGATGACCGCTACCGCGCCGGCACGCCGGTCCTGCCAATCGCTCAAGCGCTGCTGGATGAATCCATAGGCGCCCTCGAGCCATGTACCCAGACGCTCCAGGAAAGCAATCCATGAAATTCCGGTGAACAGACTCAATCCAATCGCAATCATCACAAGCAGTGCGAGCGTTGCGCCAGTGAAACCGATGGTCTTCAACAACAGGCTGCTGATGCCGGCTCCGAACATGCCGCCCGGCGCGAGCGGCAATGTCATCTTTGCGCTATAAAACCGCATCGCTTCGAGGCTCGAAGATCCCAGTACTAACATCACGAAACCGATGCCTGCGACAATATAGGAGCGGCGGTCGAAAGCTGCAATGTGATCGATGCGGCGGAAACTCCAGCGCACTGCGATCACGCAAAGCACCGCCCACCACCACGCAGAGAATCCAAACATGGCCAACAGGACGTCCGCGAGCCACGCGCCATATCGACCGCCCGCGTTTTTGACGTGAGCGATATTTGCACTGTGCGACCAACCCGGGTCGGTTTTGTCGAAGGTGAAAAGAATCAATGCCAGGTACAACGCCAGCGCCATTAATGCAAGCCACGACGATTCTCGCAACAGCGCGGCAATTTTGGGCGGCAAAGGGTTTTCGGCGGAGCGGTTTGGGCTCGCCTTGGCACTAAACAGCATGATTAGAAAATAGTCATCGGCGTTCGGCCGATTATACTGCCAATGGAATCATTCGGCACGGTATGAAGACAAGAGCTTGCCCCTGAAAACAATGTGTTAAGCAACGTACCCAACAAACTGGATTAGCTTAGTCCAAGGGCTTCCGAAAAACCAGCGAAATCAGAGCCGACTTCGATTCCAAAGCGAGCTCGGTCTCAAATCGAGACTCCGATTAACCTGCGGGACCAAGCTACTCGCAGCGTCTACAAAAAGCAAAACCCCGCCGCAGCGGGGTTTTGGATATCGATCTTGAGATATGTTTACCTGACGGCACACTCCTGTTGTTGCTTAGGTACTTGGCCGAGCACAAAAGGCAGATCGGCAAGATTGAGTCCCGGATCTTTCGGCAGAATCTGCGGCGGGGTCGTGGCGTCCTTGACGAAACCGAACTGGCCTTCCCCGATGATCTGAGACCCGCTCTCGTTTTGCATGATGTAGCTGCCGGTATACGTCGTGTGATACACGCCTTGTTCAACCTTTTCACAAGGGCCCCCTGCGCCATCACCGCCCCCAGTGCAATCGAGCGTATCGCCTGAGGATCCACGAATTCCGATCGTTGCGGTCGCGGTGCCAATGCGATAAGCATCCTGATTGCCGCGCTTGCCCACGAGCCCGGTCACGGTGCGCAATCCTCCTTTAAGCAGCCGGAAAAACGCGCTGTCCTCCTGCGGTCTCGCGTCCGAGAATTGATAGTTCTCGATCTTCATCTGCGTGTTCGGCCGCATGGTCATCGAGCTGCCGTCGGTAAAATTGATCTGGGCGTAGCTGTCTTTCTGAGTCGTCACGACCTGGCCCGGGTTGACTTCGGATTTTTGCGACAAAATGCGCACACTGCCATCCGGATTTTGCGCCGACAACGTTCCACTCAGATGCTGCACTGTACCGGCGCCAGCCGCCAAAGCCACGCCGCAAGATGCACTGAGCAATATCGCGGTCAAGCTGTTCAAATAAACTTTTGTCGGTGTCATGGACTATCTCCCTTGCGTCAGTCGTAGGCATTATACGAAAACTCGCCGCTTCGCAACAGCAAGAATTTAACGAATCGCGCGCCATTCGAGCGCGACGATTGGGCTAAAACGCTCGGCGCCCACGGTTGCCTTGAGGACATATTTGGCATCTGGCTTCGCGGCGGTTCAAGACAAGCGTGCGCTCAACCGCTGGAAGCGCGCTTCGCCATCGATATCTTGTCGAGCAGAAAAACCTTGCGTTTTTCGGCCCGAATATAGCCGCGCGTCTGCAGATCCTTGACCACGCGGCTCACCATCTCGCGCGATGCGCCGATCATGCGCGCGATTTCCTGCTTGGGCGGCGCGCTGCGAACGATCCACATGCCGTCGATTTCCTCGGCCTGGTCGAGCAGCAGGCGCGCAACACGCCCGTAAACATCGATCAGCGCCAGGCTTTCGATCTTGCGATCGGCCTCGCGCAGACGTTTGACGAGGTTGCGCAAAATGATCATCGCCAATTCGAAATTGTCTTTGAGACATGCCATGAATCCGGACTTCGAGAAGCGCAACATCTCGCACGGCTCGAGGGTTTCGACGCTCGCCGATCGCGGCTGGTCATCAAGCAGCCCCATTTCACCGAAAAACTCGCTGGGACCCATGACCGCGAGGATGACTTCGCGTCCCTGTTCGTCGGGAATTAGGACTTTTACGCGACCCGACAGGATAATATAGAGCCCTTCAGTTTCTTCACCCGCTCGCAATATGAACGAATTGCGCGGGTAACTGCGTTGCTGCAGGCACGGCTGCAGCAGTCGCAACTGTTCGTCGGACAGCGACGAAAAAAGCGGTACTGTTTTCAGGATCTGGGGATTCACGATTAGCTCCCTCGGGTTATCGATAACGCGAGCTACTCGGCATCAGGCAAAATCCTCTTCTTGGCGCCTGCCGCCGCGACCGCGTATAAGATATCACTTTCACATTATATAGCAATGGGTTAAAAACTAATATTAAAGCCAGTTTTAACTCGACATCAGACTGCGTTCGCTGCAAAATGTCGCTTTTTTTCAAATTGATACGGTTTAAAACCGTCCTATGACCAAAACGACCAAACATTGCCGTCTCTTGATTCTTGGCTCGGGCCCGGCCGGCTACAGTGCAGCCGTATACGCCGCGCGCGCCAATCTCAAGCCAGTGCTGATTACCGGGCTCGCGCAAGGGGGCCAG
>DASYSI010000314.1:0-8547 GCA_036003485.1 Burkholderiales bacterium
ACGCCGGATAAGTGGCTTTGCGAACCCGGTCCCGCGGATGCCATGTTGACCTGGCCTTGCTTCGCTTTGCAATAGTCAATCAGCTCGCGCACTGATTTCACCGGCAGCGCTGGATTTACGACGAGCACGTTGGGCGTCACCGCAAACTGCACAACGTGATCGTAGTCCTTGACCGGATCGTACGTGGGCACCTTCTGCAACAGCACGGCAATGGTCGATGCCGCTGTCGTTGCACTGATCAAAGTATAGCCGTCGGGTATCGCCGCCTTCGCGATCTCCATACCAATCACGCCGCCCGCGCCGGCGCGGTTGTCGCTGATGACCTGCTGCCCGAGCACAGTACTCAACTTGCTTGCCATGATGCGGCTCAACGTGTCGACCGAGCTCCCGGGCGCATTGGGGATGATCATGCGAATCGGCCGTTCGGGATAGTTTTTGGCAGCGTCGGCTGCAGCAGCGAATGCCGACGATAAATTGGCGCAAGCAAAAGCGAGTGCAAACCACAACGCTATCTTGAACTTCATGAAATTTCTCCTCGGATTGGTTTTATATGAGTAGCGTGATGCCAGGCAAATTTATTCTGGCGCGTTTGCAGCCGAAACGCAACCATCGCTCCGTCTCGCTTTTTTCGTCGTAGCAAGCGGTTGAGAATGAGAAACCGCATGCCGGCCATTTATGCGATATTCAAGGCGGCGAGATAATGACATTGAGTCGCGATTTCTGATATCTTCAAATACCCTATAAGGAAATGTACTCATGATCACGAACGACCGCGGACTGTCCGAAGAACAGCGCATGATGCGAGACGCGTGCCGCGCCTTCGTCAACGATTTCGTCACGCCTTTCATCCGTAAAAACTGGCAGCGCGAATGGAGCATGAAGCCGGAAGACCGCCTGCCGCGCGAGATTCTCGAGCAGGCGCACAAAATCGGCATCCGCACCCTCGGCGTTCCTGAAGAGTTCGGCGGCACGCCGCTCGATCCTAAAACCGAGGTCCAGACATTCGCGATGATTTCAGAAGAGATCTCGCGCGGCGATGCGGGTCTCTCGGACAAGCTCGTGCAGATCTGGAAAGTCTCGGTGCTGTTGCGCAATATCGCGCCGCGCCACCTGCAGGAACTCTGGTTTCCACGCATCGTCGAGGATCCGACCTTCCTGCTCTCGCATTGCCTGACCGAGCCGCGCGGCGCGTCCGACCGCTGGCTGCCGTATGACGTGCCCGAAGCCATGATGCAGACCAAGGCCGAACTGAAAGGCGACAAGTGGGTGATCAACGGCCGCAAGCAGTTCATCAGCAACGGCTATGACGCTAAGCTCTACGTCGTCTATGCAACGACGAAGCCGGGCGCCGGCATGACCAAAGGCACGTCGAGCTTCCTCGTGCCGCGCGATACGCCGGGACTGTCGGTCGCGCGCTGCAACGAGACGCTCGGCGGGCGCTTCATGAACAACGGCGAAATCGTGTTCGAGGACTGCGCCGTTCCGAAAGACCATCTGCTCGTCGAGAACACTGCGCTTTCCAAAGCCGGCGTCTACTTCCGCCCGGGCAAAATCATTCAGGCGTCGAAAAACCTCGGCATCGCCGTGTCCGCTTTCGAAAAAACCGCCGACTACGTGCAAAACTATGTGCAGGGCGGGCGCACGCTGATCAAACACCAGGCCGTTGCCATACGTCTCGCCGAGATGGCCACCAAGATCTGCGCCGTGCGCGCGCTGCTCAACGAAGCATCGCGCGCCGTCGACGAGGGCGCGCCCGACGCCGAGCAGCTCGTCAATATGGCCAAGCTTTTCGCATCCGAGGAAGTATTCAAGGTGACGCAGCACGCGGTCGAATTGCACGGCGGCAACGGCATCATGCTTGACTTCGGAATCGAAAAGCATTTGCGTGACGCCGTGGTTTTTCTGCACATGGACGCGACGGTTGATATTTCGAAATTCAAGATCGTCAAGTGCATGTTTCCCGATACCGCGGGCGTCTACGCCGGGCCGGAAAAGTGACGTTCGAATAGCGGCTACCGCGACAGTTCAGACGCCATCCGTGATGCCGGCAATACCTATTCGGCTGGCTTCAATCCCAAGCTCGCGGGTTTTCTGCAAACGACGGCGTGGGAAACGGTCCAGGAATATTACGGCAGGTAGGATTAAACGCGCATCTTCACTCATCACGCGGAGGTTCAAATGACGAGCCCATCCACACCGTCAGTCAAGAGCGACGATGTCATCGTGCTGCTGGGGCGCGTCGCGCTCGGCGCCATTTTCGTCAAGAGCGGCTTGCAGAAGCTCATGGCCCTCAGCGCATTCGCTGCCAGCCTCGCGAGCCGCGGCGTCCCGCAATCCTCGATGTTGGCCGTGATCGGTGCGACGGTCGAATTCGTCGGCGGCATCATGATCGTCACGGGATTCAGGGTGCGCCCTGCGTCGCTGCTGATGATACTGTTCGTGATTGTTGCAACCGGGATCTCGCACCGCTACTGGGAATACGCGGATACCGCGGCGCGGCGTGCGCAGGAGAGCCAGTTCTTCAAGAACCTCTCAATCCTCGGCGGCTTCCTGCTGCTCTACGTGTGCGGACCGGGGCGATTCAGCCTCGACACCCTATTGCGGCGTCGCACGGATGACGCACCGCAGTAGAAAGCGCGCGATTATACGGGTGCGAAAGCGCCGCTAATCCGCGCGAATTCCGGCCGCGGCGACGATCTTGCGATACCTAGCGATTTCGCGCTTGATCACCGCCGCAAACTCTTCCGGCGTACCCGCGACGATGATGAAGCCGAGTGCGGTGAAGCGCTCCCTGATTTCGGGACGCTCGAGCACTCGCACCACGTCCCGGTGCAGGGCGTGCACCGGCTTTTCCGCTAAGCCTGCAGGGGCGAAGAGTCCGTGCCAGATCTCGAATTCGTAGTCCTCGACTCCGGATTCCGCAATCGTAGGCACATTCGGCAACAGCGCAGAACGCTTCGAACCCGTGAGCCCCAAAGCTTTCAGTTTGCCGGCTTTGATGTTGGCGTGGCTTGCCGCAACCGTCAGCAGCGTCACGTCGGCTTCGCCCGACAGCACCGCAATTTCGGAGGGCGAACTGCCCTTATAACGTACGTTGGTGATATTCGTCTGCGTACGCATTTTGAAAGCCTCGCCGGCAATTTCGCCTGCCGCGCCCGCTACGGCAAGGTTCAACTTGCCGGGATCTTTGCGGGCAGCGGAGATGAGCTCGCGGATCGAATTGGCGGGCACCTTCGGATTCGCGACGAGCACCATGCTGCTCGAAACGAGCTGGCTGATCGGAGCGAAATCCCGCACCGGATCGTACGGCAGCTTGGGGTAAAGACTCGGATTGATCGCATGCGTACCGTTATTGCCGATCGCCAGTGTCGAGCCGTCGGGGGCCGCCCTTGCGGCAATCTCCGTCGCGACGATGCCGCTGACGCTGCCGCGCGAGTCGACGACGACGTTGCGGCCCAGCGCTTCTCCGAGTCCGGGCGCGATCATGCGCGCCACATAGTCCGAAGGTCCGCCGGGAACCGACGCAACCAGGAGGCGCACCGGTTTGCCGCCGGTCAAGCCCTGACCGAACGCCAGAGCGGGAAACAGCGCGCACGCGGCAATTGCCGATAACAGCCGCCCTGAGCTCCCAGCAATAGTCATGACCCTACGTTCTTTCCAGACAGCTATCCCTGTTTCTGAAACCGTACAAAGTAGTTCTGCTGCATGAATTTCTTTTCTTCGATCAGCTTGAAACCTTCGGCTTCGACTTCCCTGATCAGGGTCGGTTTGTCGGCACGGACGTGTTGCAGTATGCGCGGATTGCTTTTGCCCTCGATGCGTTCGAACTCGACGACCACGAGCGTTCCGCCGGGCTTGAGCGCGGCGCGGATCGCACGCAGCATGGCCTGCGGGTACTCGAAGTGGTGGTAAGTATCGGATAGGAACGCAAGATCGACCGACGCCGCGGGCAGCGGCACGTCCTTCGGCGTATTGACGTAGCCTTCAACGTTGGTGATGCCTTCGCTGCGCAGTTTGGGAATGATGGTGTCGATGAAATTTCGGGTAATATCGACCGCATACACTTTGCCGCCCGCGCCGACCTGCTGCGCGTAGAGCCGCGTGAAAAGCCCGGTACCCGCGCCAATATCGGCGACCGTCATGCCGGGTTTCACGCCTGAAGCCGCGACGATTTCGTTGCGCTTGTCGAAAACCTCACGGCCTTCGCGTTCGAACGAGCTTGCCCAAGCGTCGTACTCGGGCTTGTCGATAAACTGCTGATTGATTCCCGGCGCAAGGCTTTTATCCTGCGCGACCGCATCGAGCGCGAACGGGACACCGCACAACAGCGAGCAGATCAGCAGACGTCGCGTCGCGGCGCGTGCATTGGCGAATTTGATTTTCATCGTGTCCTCACGGTTTTGATCTTTCCCCGCGCGGAGAAAGAGATCTGATTTACGAGTGCGATGGCCGTGCCGCGCCTCATTTTCGTTTTTGCGTGTATGTTCGGTGCCTACGCACCGTAACGCTTGAGCACGTCGCGGTCGAACTTGAGCCCGAGTCCCGGCCGGTTCGGCACTGCGAGTTCGCCCTTCTCGGGCAGCGGCACTTCTTCGTAAAGTTTCGACGACCACGGCATGTATTCGACCGTAAGCCCGTGCGGAACGGCGGCGACCAGATGCAGCGAGATTTCGGGATAGAGGTGATTGACGACCGGCAGGTTGAACGCTTCCGCCATGCCGGCGATCTTGAGCCACTGCGTAATGCCGCCGGCGCGCAGCACGTCGATCATGACGATGTCGACCGAGCGCGCCTCGAGCATGTGGCGAAACGGCACCAGGCCGTACACGTATTCACCGCCCGCGACCGGGGTTGCAAGCGCCGCGGTCACGCTTGCCAATCCGGGATAATCGTCGTGCGCTACGACGTCTTCGAGCCAGAACAAATGATATTCTTCGATGCGCTTGCCGATCGAGATCGCCTGGCGCACGTCCCAGCGCTGATTGATGTCGCACATCAGATCGATGTTGGGGCCCACACTTTCGCGAATCCGGCGGATGTGCTCGACTTCGCGCTCGGGATTGGTGTCGCCGGGCAGCGCGAGCTGTGTTTTCATCTGCCTGAAACCTTTGGCGACGAGCGCGGGGCCGGCTTTGACCAGATGGTCGAGCGGAAAGTGACGCATCAGCGCGCCGCTGGCGTAAGTCGGCACGCGCTCGCGGAATCCGCCGAGCAGCTTTGCCAGCGGCAGGTTGAACGCCTTGCCTCTGATGTCCCACAACGCGATATCGATCGCGGCAAGCGCGAGCGTGAATATGCCGCCAGGACCGCTGTTGCCCGCCGCCGCGCGCAGTTTTGCGACGATGGCCTCGATTCGCAGCGGATCTTCACCGAGCGTGAGCTCGCCGAGCGCATCGACCGCGGTCCTGAGCGCGCCGGTCAGCGCGCCGCCGAAAAAGGTGGCGCCGATGCCTTCGATGCCTGCGTCGGTGCCGATCGTCAAGGTGACGAAATCGCGCGTCGAGCCGGGCGCGGCAGGTCCGCCGGCCAGAGGCTCGTCACCGGGCACACGTACGATCTGCGTATGAATATGGGAAATTTTCATGGATTTGTCACCGACCTTGCAATGAAGATGTGCGACATCTTATCGCTAATCTGCGCGGCCGGTTTTTGCGGCCGGATCGATGGCGCGTGCTGTGCGCTTCACTGCCGCTTCAAGCCGGCAACCTGAGAAGGGGTTCGTGGCGCAAATAGTTGCCAACTATTTGCGCGAAGGCAGCTATGTCAGTTGCCTTCGCCTTCGACAGCGCAGCCTTCCGCGCGCCAGCGCAGCATGCCGCCGCTCAGGTTGGCGGCCTCGCGGAAGCCCTCCTTCTGCAACATCACCACGGCCTGAGCAGAGCGTGCGCCCGAGCGGCACACCGCGACGACCGGCCGGTCGCGGCTCAGTTCTTGCGCCCGCTGATTCAATTCGCCGAGCGGAATGAGTGTGGCACCGCGAATATGTCCCAGCACGCCACAGAACTCGCTTGCTTCGCGCACATCGACGATCTGAACTCCGCTTGCGATTTCGGCCAGCGACTGCGGCTGTATTTCCCAGATGCCGCCAAATGTGAACGTCAGCGGCGCCCATTGCGGGTCGTCGATGGTCGTCTGCTCAGCCGGCTCGCCGCATTTAAGGTTCGCCGGCACTGCGACATCGATCTGCTTCGGATGCGGCAGACCGAGGTTTTTCATGTAGCCCGCAAAATCGTCGATTCCCACATCGCCACCGAGACGCGGGTTATAACGACGCTCTTCCGCGACGCTCGTCACTGTTACACCGCGATAATCGTGCGCGGGATACAGCAGACAGGTCGCCGGCAGTGAAAATATCTGCTCGCGCACCGACGCGAACATGACTCGCGGGTCGCCTTGCTGGAAATCAGTCCGGCCGCTGCCGCGTATCAGCAGGCAGTCGCCCGTGAATGCCATGCTCTGATCGTCGAGAACGTACGTCACGCAGCCATTGGTATGGCCGGGCGTTGCGCGCACTTCAATATAACGCTTGCCAAACGCAATTTGGTCGCCGTGATTCAACAGCCGGTCGGCGCCGGACGCGCCGCAGTTAGCCGCAAGTCCGATCGTGCTGCCGGCGCGCGCTTTCATGAGCCACGCGCCGGTTACGTGATCGGCATGGACATGGGTCTCCAGCGTCCACACCAGGCGCAAACCCAATTCATTGACGAGCGCGGCGTCGCGCCGCACCTGCTCGAAGACAGGATCGATCAGAATCGCCTCGCCGCTTCCGGTGTCGCCGAGGAGATAGGTGTACGTCGAAGACTGGTTGTCGAACAACTGGCGGAATATCAGCATGCTATCCCCCCCATCAAATCACGTTCAATCGGCGCTACCTAGTCGAGCCTGGCACCCGAATCCTTCACGGCCTTGCCCCACTTCGTGATTTCAGCGTGCACGAAGCGGGCGAGCTCCGCCGGCGTCGACGGTTCGACTTCGGCGCCTTCGTCGGCAAGGCGCTGCCGCATTTCCGGCGTGTTAAGCGCCTTGACGATCTCGGCGTTCAATAGATCGATTATAGTCTTTGGAGTGCCGGCGGGCGCAACGACACAATACCAGGAGGTCGCCTCGAAGCCCGCCAGGCCCGACTCGATCATGGTCGGCACGTCTGGCAGCGCCGCGGAGCGTTTGGCGCCCGAGATTGCAAGCGCGCGAACTTTGCCGCTGATGTGCATTTGCCGGCTGGAAGGAATTTGCGCCACCATCATGTCGATCTCGTTGCCGAGCAGCGCGATCATGCCGGGCCCGCCGCCTTTGTAGGGGATATGCACCATATCGAGTTTTGCGGCACTCATCAGCATTGCGCCCGTCAGGTGATTGGAGCTGCCGTTTCCCGACGAGCCGTAGGTCATTTTGCCGGGCCGCGATCTGACCAGCGCGATGAACTCCTGCAGCGTTTTCGATGGCACGGTCAGATTGACGACAATCACCAGTGGCACTTTGGCGACCAGCGTGATGGGCGCGAAATCCTTCTCGGGATTGAACGGTAGCTTGCTGCCGTAAAGAGTCACGTTGATCGCCATGGGACTCACCGGCGCGAGCAGAATCGTGTAGCCGTCGGGTGCCGACTTTGCAACGATGTCGGCGCCGATATTGCCGCCGGCTCCCGGCCGATTATCCGCAACCACCGGCTGCCCGAGGGAATCGGTGAGCTTTTGCGCAAGCGTGCGCGTCAGCAGATCGGTGCTGCCGCCGGGCGCGTACGGGGCGATAAAGCGGATCGATTTCTCAGGATAGCGTTGCGCTGCCGCCAACTGCGATGTCAGGGCCATCGATACGGCGATGAAACCTCCGAGTATTAATCGCATTACGTCTCCGGTTTGCTGCGCCACGCTGCACCGCCATTCTAATGATTCCGGCGGCGGCTGGAATGGCATGCGCGAATACCGGCGCGGATGTCATGTGCAGCGTCGCGACATGGTAATCCGCTGCAATGCCTGGCGCCAATGACTGCAGCCAGGATAGGTTATGCTATTATTCGACCCTGTACATAATTCTGTACCTATGAATCATGGATGTGATCTCCTATACCGCCGTACGCGCCAAACTGGCTGAGACGATGGACAAGGTCAATGACGACCATCGCCCGGTGATTATCACCCGTCAGCGCGGCAAACCCGCCGTGCTGATTTCGCTCGACGACTTCAATAGCTACGTCGAAACCGACTACCTTCTTTCCAGTCCCAAGAACGCCGCGCGGCTTGCCAAGGCAGTGCGCGACCTGAAGGCAGGCCGTAGCCGGGCGCACAAGCTTATCCGGTGAGAATAGCCTGGTCACCGGGTGCCTGGCAGGATTATCTTTATTGGTCGCGTAACGATGCTCGCGTGCGCGATAAAATCAATACGTTGATCGGAGATATTCAGCGCCATCCATTTACCGGACTTGGCAAACCTGAGCCTCTGAAACGGAACCTGTGGGGATTCTGGTCGCGGCGCATCACGCGGGAGCATCGCCTCGTCTATCGTATCGGGGCGGGGTTGCTGCAGATCGCGCAGTGCCGCTTCCACTAC
>DASYSI010000315.1:0-16206 GCA_036003485.1 Burkholderiales bacterium
CCAATCAAAAGGGCGGCGTCGGCAAGACTACCACCAGCGTCAACCTCGCGGCGAGTCTGGCCGTGACTCGACAGCGCGTGCTCTTAATCGATCTCGATCCACAGGGCAATGCGACGATGGGAAGCGGCATCGACAAGCGCATCCTCACGCGGACGGTCTATCACGTCTTACTCGGGGAAGCCGAAATCGGCGCAGTACGTCTGACTTCGAATACCGGAAATTATGACGTAGTACCGGCAAACCGCGAGCTTGCCGGCGCGGAAATTGAATTGGTCAACATCGAGCAGCGCGAAATGCGCCTAAAGTCTGCGCTGATTGCATTTGAGAACGAATATGATTTTATTCTGATCGACTGTCCGCCGTCGCTCAACCTGTTGACAGTCAATGGCCTATGCGCAGCGCAGGCGGTCCTAATCCCGATGCAGTGCGAATATTACGCACTCGAAGGATTGAGCGATCTGGTGCAAACCATCAAAAAAGTACGCGCGCATCTCAACCCGCGGCTCGAGATAGAGGGACTGCTGCGCACGATGTATGACCCGCGTAATATGCTCGCGAAGCAGGTGTCGACCCAGTTGCAGGAACATTTCGGCGACAAGCTCTACCGCACCGTGATCCCGCGCAACGTGCGGCTCGCCGAAGCGCCGAGCCATGGATTGCCCGCGCTCGGATTCGACAAGACCTCAAAGGGAGCGCAGGCGTACTTGGCATTAGCCGGCGAAATGCTGAATCGCGTAGCGCAACGCGCATCAGCGTTTTCATAGGCGATCGGGAAAGTGCGGGTCTTCGTATTGCTGATTGGCGCAGCAACTTTGTGAGTGGAGTAACGGCATGGCCAAAATAAAAGGACTCGGTCGCGGCCTCGATGCGCTGCTTGGCGGCGACGAGCACGCGGCGCCATTGACCATGCACGACCGCCAGGCCGAACTTGCGATCGACATGCTGCAACCCGGCAAGTATCAACCGCGCACCCACATGGATGAAGCGGCGCTGCAGGATCTTGCCCGATCGATCGCTGCGCAAGGCATCATCCAGCCTGTGCTGGTGCGCCCGATCGGCGGCGAGCGCTATGAAATTATCGCCGGCGAGCGGCGCTGGCGGGCAGCGCGTATGGCCGGCTTAACTTCAGTTCCGGTGCTGGTGCGCAACGTTCCCGACACCGCCGCGCTCGCGATGGCGCTGATCGAAAACATACAGCGCGAAGATCTAAACCCGCTTGAGCAGGCCAATGGGATTCAGCGCCTGATCACTGAATTTGGAATAACGCATGAACAAGCCGCGGAAATGGTCGGCCGCTCGCGCAGTGCGGTTACCAATTTGCTGCGTTTGCTCGGACTGGCCGCGCCCGTGCGCGAGTTGGTGCAACAAGGCAGGCTCGACATGGGGCACGCGCGCGCTCTGCTCGCATTGTCGGGGATGCAACAAATCGAGACTGCGCGGCTCGTCGTCGAACGCGGGCTGTCGGTGCGCGACACGGAGCGCATGATAGGGCGATTGATCAAAGGCGTGGCGGGCAAGAAGCCACACCGTGTCACTGATCGCGACATCCTGCGCTTGCAGGAAGATTTATCGCAAAAACTTGGCACCAAGGTCGTCATCAAGCCAGGCAGCAAAGGGCATGGCGCGCTCATAATCGACTACACGAGCTTGGCGCAGTTGGATGCGATCTTGGCGCGCGTGATGCGTTGATTGCAATGCGATTGTTGCAACGCAAAACGGTTTGACGCAGGGCTTTGATGCTGAGTACAATCATAAACTTTGCGTTACGGCTGCCGCGAAACGTGCGCATTGCGAGCTATCCGATTCGCGTGGTTTTGCGGTGGCAGCTTTATATCACCGTCGCGCTGGCCCTGGTTGGATTCGGATGGGCCGGGACGCATAGTGCGGTTTCGGCGCTGTTGGGCGGCCTGATCGTCATTACAGCGGGATCAGTCTATGCGATCATGATTTCGGGCCGCAGCGCGAGGTCCGCAGGGGAGACAATCAGGACGTTGGTCAGAGCCGAGGCCAGCAAGATCGCGGTCATCGTGCTCCAGTTGTGGCTGGTATTGACGACATACCACGATGTCGTGCCGACATTTTTTTTGGCTGCATTTTTTATCTCGGTGCTGATTTTCTCGATGGCACTATTGGTTCGCGAATAGGTGAAATTAGGAACGCGTGATGGCTGCTGAAGCCGAAATGACCCCGACCGAATATATCGGTCATCACCTGAGCTTTAATGCCAGGAGCGTTGGCGACGGCGCATTCTGGTCTGTCAATGTCGATACGATATTAACCTCACTTCTGCTTGGCGTCATCGGTTTTGGATTTTTGTGGTGGGTGGTGCGGGGCGCGACTGCGGGCGTGCCTAACAAGCGCCAGGCATTCGTCGAACTTGCCCTCGATTTTGTCGACGAGCAGGTCAAGGGGATATTCCACGGTGACCGGCACTTTATTGCTCCGCTCGCGCTGACCGTATTCGTATGGGTGCTGCTGATGAACGCAATGGATTTCCTGCCCGTCGACTGGATCTCGCTCGGCACGCACCATGTCTCCGAACACGGATTTCGCATCGTTCCCACCGCTGATGTCAACACCACGTTTGCGCTTGCGCTGACCGTGTGGGGGCTGATGATTTTCTACAGCATCAAGGTCAAAGGTCTGGGCGGCTGGATGCACGAGCTCATCTGCGCGCCCTTTGGGATCAAGCCGCTGTGGGCGGCGCCATTGCTGATGTTCTTCAATCTATTATTCAACCTGGTCGAATACATCTCGAAGCCGCTGTCACACTCGTTGCGACTGTTCGGCAATATGTACGCGGGCGAAATTATCTTCCTGCTGCTGTGGATGATGGCGGCTACCAGCCTGGCTGGCACCGCATTTGCGTCGTTGCTGGGTCTCGGCTGGTCGATTTTTCATATCCTGATTGTCGTGCTGCAAGCGTATATATTCATGATGCTCACCGTCGTGTATGTCGCGATGGCGCACGAAAGCCACTGATTTACCCTGATCGATTTTTACTTAAGTTCCAAGAAAGGAAAACAAATGGAAAAGATGCAACTGTTGGCGATGATCCAGGCTTATACCGGAATCGGTATCGGCCTGATGGTCGGACTCGGCGCACTCGGTGCGTGCGTCGGCGTGGGCATCATGTGCAGTCGTTTTCTCGAAGGCGCTGCGCGCCAGCCCGAGCTGATTCCCCAGTTGCAGGCTAAAGTCTTTCTGCTGCTCGGACTGATCGACGCATCGTTTATTATCGGCCTTGGCATTGCATTGTTCTTCGCGTTTGCCAATCCGCTGCTCACGGTCATACAGTAAAGGTCGCACGCCCCCGTAAGGCAAACTCATGAACATCAATTTGACGTTATTCGCGCAAGCGATCTCGTTTGCGGCGTTCATCTGGTTCACGTCCAAATTCATCTGGCCGTGGCTGATGGAGAAGATCGAAGAGCGCCAGAAACAAATCGCCGATGGCCTCGCTGCCGGCGAAAAAGGCCGGCAGGAACTCGAACTTTCCGGCAAGCGCGCCAGCGCGGAGCTGGCCAAGGCGCGCGAGCGTGCGCAGGAGATCGTCGCCCTTGCCGAGAAGCGCGCAGCGCAGATGGTGGAGGAAGCCAAGGGCGTCGCGCGCGAGGAAGGCAATCGCGAGAAAGGCGCCGCCAAGGCCGAGATCGAGCAAGAAGTCGCACGCGCGCGCGAAACGCTGCGCGAGCAGGTCGCCGCGCTCGTGGTGGCAGGTGCCGAGAAAATCCTGCGCCGCGAAGTCAATGCGCAGGCGCACGCCGAACTTCTCAATCAGCTGAAGCGGGAAATCTAGGCGCTATGGCTGACGTCGCCACTATCGCGCGGCCATATGCCGAGGCGGTATTCGAGCTCGCAGATACAGCGCACACGCTGTCGGAGTGGTCGCAGTTGCTTGCGACCATGGCCCAAGTGGCCTCGCATCCGGACATGCAGGCGTGCATCAGCAATCCCAATCTGACCTCCGAACAGCTCTACGCGCTGTTTGTCTCGCTGTGCCGCGAGAAGCTGAACGCAAGCGCGCAGAATTTCGTGCGCGTGCTGATCGAAAACGACAGGTTATCACTGCTGCCGCAGATCCGTGACGCGTACGAAACGCTCAAAAATGACCGCGAAGGCGTAATCGACGCCGAAATCGCCTCGGCTTTTCCGCTCGACGACGCGCAGCTCGCAGGGCTAGTCGCCGATCTTGAGAAGCGCTTCAAGCGCAGGGTCAATCCGCACCTGAGCATCGATCAGGAGCTGATTGGAGGCGTGCGCATTGCGGTTCGCGATGAAGTCATCGACGGCTCGGTACGAGGCAAGCTCGCCGCCATGTCCGCCGGTCTGCTCAAGGCGTGACCGGGCGCGTAAGAATTCGATCACGATGCGGAAGGGAGCGCCCTTCCTGGTTATTCAAGGAGCAACAATGCAACAGCTTAATCCATCTGAAATCAGCGAACTGATCCGCAGCAAGATCCAGAATCTCACACTGGCGGCGGATGTTCGCACCCAAGGCACCGTCGTGACTGTCACCGACGGCATTTGCCGCATCCACGGCCTTTCCGACGCAATGGCGGGCGAAATGTTGGAATTTCCAAACAATACTTTTGGCCTGGCGCTCAATCTCGAGCGCGATTCCGTGGGCGCGGTGGTGCTGGGCGCCTACGAGCATATCTCGGAAGGCGACACAGTCAAGTGTACGGGGCGCATTCTGGACGTTCCAGTCGGCCCCGAATTGATCGGGCGCGTAGTGAATTCGTTGGGTCAGCCGATCGATGGCAAAGGGCCCGTCAACGCCAAACTGACCGACGTAATCGAGAAAGTTGCGCCCGGAGTGATCGCACGCAAGTCGGTATCACAACCGGTGCAGACCGGCCTTAAATCGATCGACTCGATGGTGCCTATCGGGCGCGGCCAGCGCGAACTGATCATCGGCGACCGCCAGACCGGCAAGACCGCCGTCGCGATCGATACCATCATCAATCAGAAAGGCAAGGACCTCATCTGCATCTATGTCGCGATAGGCCAGAAGGCGTCTTCGGTCGTGAACGTCGTGCGCAAACTCGAAGAGCATGGCGCCATGGCGTACACCATCGTGGTCGCGGCCACGGCCTCGGAGTCCGCGGCGATGCAGTACATTGCGCCTTACTCAGGCTGCACCATGGGTGAGTACTTCCGCGATCGCGGCCAGGACGCATTGATTATCTATGACGACCTGACCAAGCAAGCGTGGGCTTATCGCCAGGTTTCGCTGCTGCTGCGCCGGCCGCCGGGACGCGAAGCTTATCCCGGTGACGTTTTCTATTTGCACAGCCGGCTGCTCGAGCGCGCCGCGCGCGTCAACGAAGAGTACGTCGATCAGTTCACCAAGGGAAAAGTAAAAGGCAAGACCGGCTCCTTGACTGCGCTGCCGATAATCGAAACTCAGGCGGGTGACGTAACGGCATTCGTGCCAACCAACGTGATTTCAATTACCGACGGCCAGATATTTCTTGAAACCGATCTGTTCAACGCGGGCATCCGGCCTGCGATCAACGCCGGAATTTCGGTGTCACGCGTCGGCGGCGCCGCGCAGACCAAGGTGATCAAGAAGCTCGGCGGCGGCGTGCGTCTCGCGCTCGCGCAATATCGCGAGCTCGCCGCTTTCGCGCAGTTTGCGTCCGACCTTGACGAAGCCACGCGCAAGCAGCTTGAACGCGGCCGGATGGTGACCGAGTTGATGAAACAGCCGCAGTACGAACCGCTGCAGGTGTGGGAGATGGCGCTTACGCTATTCGCCGTGAATAACGGCTATTTCGACGATGTCGACGTCAAAAAAGCGCTCGCCGCCGAGCGCGCGATGCGCGCACATATCAAGAGCAAATTCGGTGAGCTCATCGGCCGCATCGAGGACACCAAGGACTTGAACAAGGACGACGAGGATAAATTGCACGCGGCCGTCAAAGACTTCAAGCAGAACGCGACCTATTAACAATCATAAATTATCACTCTGAACAGCGGGATAGTTGCAGACTCGCGAACGGGCGGCGCGGGTGCCGCTCAAAGCCGGCGTAACAGCAAAACGAGACGGAACCACAGACATGCCAGGCAGCAAAGAAATTCGAACCAAGATCAGGAGCGTGCAAAACACGCGCAAGATCACGAAGGCGATGGAGATGGTCGCGGCCTCGAAGATGAAAAAGGCGCAGGAGCGCATGCGCGCCGCGCGCCCCTATGGCGAAAAGATCCGCAATGTCGCCGCGCACTTGAGCCACGCCAACCCCGAGTACCGGCATCCGTTTCTGGTTGCGCGCGACACAGTGCAGCGTATCGGCATCATTGTCATTACCACCGACAAGGGCCTGTGCGGAGGCCTTAACACCAACGTGCTGCGGCTGGCGCTTGCCAAGATGAAGGAATGGGAAGCGCAGGGCGAGCAGTTCGATATCTGCGCTTTCGGCAACAAAGGACTGGGATTCATGCAGCGCATGGGCGGCAACATCGTCTCCCACGTCGTCGGCCTCGGCGACAAGCCGCACATGGACAAGTTGATCGGCGCCATCAAGGTCATGCTCGACGGTTACATGCAAGACCGTTTTGACCGGGTGATGCTGTTCTACACCAAGTTCATTAACACCATGAAGCAGGAAGCGGTCATGGAGCAGTTATTGCCGCTCTCGGGAGAGGCGCTCGGAGTGCCGGTCGGCGCATGGGATTACATCTACGAACCGGAAGCGAAGACCGTGCTCGACCAGGTACTCATGCGCTACGTCGAGACGCTCGTTTACCAGGCGGCATCCGAGAACATGGCCTCAGAACAAAGCGCGCGCATGGTCGCGATGAAAGCGGCCTCGGACAACGCCGGCAACGTGATCGACGAATTGACGCTGATCTACAACAAAACCCGCCAGGCCTCGATCACCAAGGAACTTTCGGAGATCGTCGGCGGCGCGGCGGCAGTATGACGCGCCGCGGACCAAAACTTCCAGAAGCGGCGGCGGTATGACGCTTTCCCAGCATAAATTTATCGGAGACATGAATTCATGAGCACCAGTGAGATCAGTCAAGGTGTGACTGCGACGACAGACGACAAGGTCAATCGCGAAGCCCGGAAAAAAATGACTAAAGAAGGCCAGGACTCCGACCCTCGTACCAGCGGCACGATCGTGCAGTGCATCGGCGCGGTGATCGACGTCGAATTCCCGCGCGACGAAATGCCGAAAATCTATGATGCGCTCAAGATGGACGACATCGGATTGACGCTGGAAGTTGAGCAGCAGCTCGGCGACGGCATCGTGCGCACCATCGCGCTCGGGTCCTCCGACGGCCTGCGCCGCGGCATGAAAGTGGTAAACACCCACGCGCCGATCTCGGTGCCGGTGGGCCCCAAAACGCTCGGACGCATCATGGACGTGCTCGGACGCCCGATCGACGAGCAGGGTCCGATCGGCGCCGAAAAAACCGCCTCAATCCACCGCACTGCGCCGAAGTATGAGGAACTTTCCCCCAGCCAAGATCTTCTGGAAACTGGAATCAAAGTGATCGACTTGGTATGCCCGTTCGCAAAAGGCGGCAAGGTGGGTCTGTTCGGCGGTGCCGGCGTCGGTAAAACCGTGAACATGATGGAACTGATCAACAATATCGCCAAGAAGCACAGCGGGCTGTCGGTTTTCGCGGGCGTGGGCGAGCGCACCCGCGAGGGCAACGACTTTTACCATGAGATGAAGGATGGCGGCGTTCTGGACAAAGTGGCGCTCGTGTACGGCCAGATGAATGAGCCGCCGGGCAATCGCCTGCGCGTGGCGCTGACCGGCCTCACCATGGCCGAGTTTTTCCGCGACGAAGGCCGCGATGTGTTGTTCTTCGTCGACAACATCTACCGCTTCACGCTGGCCGGAACCGAAGTCTCGGCGCTGCTCGGCCGCATGCCGTCTGCCGTGGGCTATCAGCCGACACTCGCCGAGGAAATGGGCCGGTTGCAGGAACGCATTACATCGACCAAGATCGGGTCCATCACTTCGATTCAGGCGGTGTACGTACCCGCAGACGACCTGACCGATCCATCGCCCGCGACCACCTTCGGCCACCTCGATTCGACCGTGGTGCTGTCACGCGATATCGCGTCGCTTGGTATTTATCCCGCGGTCGATCCGCTCGACTCGACCTCGCGCCAGATGGACCCGCACGTCGTCGGCGAAGAGCACTACACCACGGCGCGCGCCGTGCAGCAGACGTTGCAGCGCTATAAGGAATTGCGCGACATCATTGCGATTCTCGGCATGGACGAACTATCGCCCGAGGACAAGCTCGCAGTGGCGCGCGCGCGCAAGATCCAGCGTTTTCTGTCGCAGCCGTTTGACGTGGCCAAGAACTTCACCGGACAGGACGGCAAATACGTGTCGCTGAAGGACACCATCAAGGGCTTTAAGGGCATCGTCAACGGTGACTACGACAGCCTGCCCGAGCAGGCATTCTATATGGTCGGCCCCATCGAAGAGGCGGTCGAGAAAGCCAAGACGCTTCAGTAGGCGCACGCCATGCCGAACACCATACACGTCGACGTTGTCAGCGCTGAAGAGTCGATCTTTTCCGGCGAGGCGGAGTTCGTCGTGCTGCCGGGCGAGCTGGGCGAGCTGGGAATCTATCCGCGGCACACGCCGCTCATCACGCGCATCAAACCTGGCTCGGTGCGCATCAAGTTGCCAGGCCAGACTGAAGAGGAGCTCGTGTTCGTCGCCGGCGGCGTGCTCGAAGTGCAGCCGGGCGTGGTTACGGTGCTCGCCGACACGGCGATTCGCGGTCACGATCTCGACGAGGCCAAGGCACTCGAAGCGCAGCAGCGCGCGCGCGATGCGGCGCAGAACCGGGGCTCACAGATGGACTACGCCAAAGCGATAGCTGAGCTCGCCGAAGCGTCGGCGCAGTTGGCGGCGATTCGCAAGCTGAGAAAGAGGTAGCCGTAAAGACGTGCACTTTATAGCGGCTGGCTTATCTTCGCGAGCTCGAATGCACGCACGCTTCGTTCAAGTCACGACAAATCTGGAGCCAGCTCGGGAATTTTGATCCGCGCAGCGCTGGCGCCGGCAGACTGGATTCAACGTCGCTTATGAATTGGCCAAGCCGTCGGTGACCGACCCCAAATCCAGCTACGATTTGCTTGTCATCGGTGGCGGCATCAATGGCGCGGGCATCGCGCGCGACGCCGCGGGCCGCGGTCTCAAGGTGCTGCTGGCCGAAAAAGGCGACCTCGCGGCCGCGACCTCTTCATCGAGCAGCAAATTGATCCACGGCGGCTTGCGTTATCTCGAGCATTACGAGTTCCGCCTGGTCGCCGAGGCGCTCGCCGAGCGCGAGGTGCTGCTCAGAATCGCGCCGCATCTGGTCGTGCCGCTCGCATTCGTGATGCCGCATGTGCCGGAGCTGCGGCCGCGCTGGATGATACGCGCCGGCCTTTTCCTGTATGACCACCTGGGGCGCCGCACCCGTCTGCCGGGTTCGCGCAGAGTCGATCTGCGCGTGCCACCCTACAACTCGGGACTCAAGCCAACGCTCACCGACGGTTTCGTCTATTCGGATTGCCGTGTCGACGATGCGCGGCTGGTGCTAGCCAACGCGCTCTCGGCGCGCGAACTGGGCGCAGACGTTCTGACCCGCACCGAATGCGTGACGGCAAAGCGTGTCGATTCAGGCTGGCAGGCATTATTGCGCACGGCGAAATCCGAACAGACCGCGTTTGCGCGCGGCATCGTCAATGCCGCCGGCCCGTGGGTGAAGCAGGTCTTGAACGACCGCCTGCACCAACCAAGCCGCGACAACGTCAAGCTCGTCAAAGGCAGTCACATCGTGGTGCCGAAATTGTACGAAGCCTCACACGCATTCATTCTGCAGAACGACGACCGGCGCGTGGTTTTCATGATTCCGTACGAGACTCAGTACACGCTGATCGGCACCACGGATGTCACGCCGGACGGCGGGTCTTCGGTCCCACGCGCGAGTGTCGAAGAAATCGATTACCTGTGCCGTGCAGTGAATCGCTATCTGGCGGTGCCGCTCGCGCCGCGCGACGTGGCGTGGAGCTACGCCGGCATCCGCCCCCTCTACGACGACGGGAGCGCCGACCCGTCAGCGGTAACGCGCGATTACACCCTGCGGCTTGACGCGGATGCGGGCTCAGCACCGGTGCTGTCGGTGTTCGGCGGCAAGATTACGACTTATCGCAGGCTGGCCGAACACGCGCTTGACCAGCTTGCGTCCTGGTTTCCCGGTATGCGAATGGCGTGGACCGCGAATACGCCGTTGCCCGGCGGTGACCTCGACGGCACTCCCGGCGCGTTGAACGCCCGTCTCGCGGCAGATTATCCGGCGCTGCCGCCGTCGCTGTTGCGCGCGCTCGCGTGGCGCCACGGCACGCTCACCTACCGCGTATTGGAGGGGGTGCGCGCCACAGCCGACCTCGGTCTGGATTTTGGCGCCCATCTTTATGCGCGCGAAATCGATTACATGGTTGAGCGTGAGTGGGCGATGAACGCGGAGGATATTTTGTATCGGCGCACCAAAGCCGCCCTGCATCTCGCGCCACCGCAGCAACAGGCGGTTGCAGACTATATGGCGCGGCGCGTATAACGCGCTGATTACAGGTCGCTTGTGCGATAATTCAACCATGGCTATCAATGTTGTCATTCTTGCCGCAGGCCAGGGCAAGCGCATGCACTCCGACTTGCCCAAGGTATTGCATTTGCTCGCCGGGCGGCCGCTGCTTGCACACGTGATCGCGACCGCGCGCACGTTGAAGCCGTCGCGCATCTGCATCGTCTACGGGCACGGAGGCGAGCAGGTGCCGGCCGCGGCACGCGCCGACGACCTGATCTTCGTCAAACAGGCGCCGCAACTTGGCACCGGTCACGCGCTCAAGCAGGCACTGCCGCATCTGGACATGCGCAGCGATACGCTGGTTTTGTATGGTGACGTGCCGCTGATCAGCGCTGAGACGCTTCGCGCATTGACCGCCGGCAAAAAAGAGCGCTTGAGAATATTGACTGCCGAGCTTGACGACGCGCAGGGCTACGGCCGGATTGTGCGCAACGCTAAACGCGCGATCACCGCGATCGTCGAAGACAAGGACGCAACCGCCCAACAGCGGCGAATTCGCGAAATTAATACCGGGATCATGCTGCTTCCGGGCAAGCGCCTTGGGGAATGGCTCTCAAAGCTTTCAAACCGCAATGCGCAGCGCGAGTACTATCTTACCGAAGTCGTCACGCTCGCCCTCAAGGACCGAATCAGAGTCGAAACCGCCGCGCCTAACGCTAACTGGGAAATACTCGGCGTCAACAGCAAGCTGCAGCTCGCGCAGCTCGAACGTATTTACCAGAGAAACGCCGCGGCGCGGTTGCTCGAAGCGGGAGTGACGCTTGCTGATCCCGCGCGCATCGAAGTGCGCGGCGAGCTGCGCTGTGGGCGTGACGTGCGGATCGACGTCAATTGTATATTCGAAGAGGCGGTACAAATCGGTGACGGCGCGGAAATTGGTGCCAACTGCGTGATCAAAAATTCCGTAATCGGCGGCGCGACGCGCGTCGCGCCGTTTTCCACTATCGACGAAGCGGTAATCGGCAGCAACTGCCGTATCGGCCCTTATGCCCGAATCCGGCCCGGCACGCGCCTTGCCGAGGACGTCCATATCGGCAATTTCGTCGAAGTCAAAGCCTCGATCATCGGCGCCGGCTCCAAGGCAAACCACCTGACTTATGTCGGCGATACGCACGTCGGCCGCAACGTCAATATCGGCGCGGGCACCATCACCTGCAACTACGATGGCGCGAACAAGCACCGTACCGTCATCGAGGATAATGTCTTTATTGGCTCCGACACGCAGCTCGTCGCACCCGTGACGGTGCGGCGTGGCGCAACCATCGGCGCCGGCAGCACCATCACCCAGGATACTCCTGCGGATCAGCTCACGTTGTCGCGGGCGAAGCAGCTGTCGATCAGCGGCTGGAAACGGCCCACAAAGCCGACGAAGGCTCAAAAATGAAAGTCCAAAGGTAAACAGCGATGTGTGGAATCGTTGCGGCAATCGCTCAACGCAATGTTGTGCCGATGCTGCTTCAAGGACTGAAGCGTCTCGAGTACCGCGGCTATGATTCGGCCGGTGTTGCCGTCATCAACAGCAAATTGCAGCGCTTGCGCAGCGCCGGCCGCGTTGCCGAGCTCGCGGGTCTTGTCGATGAGCAGCGGCTTGAAGGCACTATCGGCATTGCACACACGCGCTGGGCAACGCACGGCGTTCCGTCGGAGCGCAATGCGCATCCGCACGTCAGCAGCGGTATCGCAGTGGTGCACAACGGAATCATCGAAAACCATGATGCGATCCGGGCCCGGCTGCAAAACGAAGGCTACCGCTTTACCTCCGACACCGATACTGAGGTCATCGCCCACCTGATACATATGAAGCTGAAAGACACGGGCGATTTGTTTGCGGCAACGCGTGCGGCGGTCGCCGAGCTGAAAGGCGCATATGCGATCGCCGTCATTGCAGAAAACGAGCCGCAGCGCGTGGTGGTATCGCGCATGGGAGCGCCGCTCTTGCTCGGAATCGGCGACGGCGAAAATTTTGCCGCGTCGGACGCCTCCGCGCTGCTGCAGGTCACGCACAAGATCATCTATCTTGAAGAAGGCGACGTCGTAGACATCAAGCTAAGCGGCTTCGAAATTCGCGATGCGGCCGGAACGCAGGTCGAGCGCAAGGTGCATTTGAGCGAGCTGACCCCGGATGCGGTGGATCTGGGACCGTACCGCCATTTCATGCAGAAAGAGATCTTCGAGCAGCCCGGCGCGGTTGGCACCACGCTCGAAATGGTCACCAATGCACAGTCGATTTCGCCGCAGCTATTCGGCGCCCAGGCCGAGGCCATTCTGCGCCAGATCGACAGCGTGTTGATCGTCGCGTGCGGAACAAGCTATCACGCCGGTTTAGTTGCGCGTTACTGGATCGAGGCGCTCACGGGGCTGGCGTGCAACGTCGAGATCGCGAGCGAGTATCGCTATCGCGCATCGGTGCCGAATCCGCGTGCTCTGGTGGTCACGATTTCACAATCGGGGGAAACCGCTGATACGATCGCCGCGCTCAACCATGCCAAGAGCCTCGGCCACGGATTTGCGCTGACCATCTGCAACGTGCCCGAAAGCGCGCTCGTGCGGCTGTCGGATCTGCGCTTTTTGACGCGCGCGGGTCCCGAAATCGGGGTCGCCTCGACCAAGGCTTTTACCACCCAGCTCGCGGCGCTGGTACTGCTGACGCTGGTACTGGCCAAGCTGCGCGGACGCATCACGGCCGCGCATGAGCTCGAATTGATCCATGCTTTGCGGCATTTGCCGGCCGCGCTGTCGCACGCGTTGCAGATCGAGCCGCAGATCAAAGAATGGGCGGCGCGTTTTGCCGAGCGCGAGCATGCGCTATTTCTCGGCCGCGGCATCCATTATCCAATCGCGCTCGAAGGCGCGCTCAAGCTCAAGGAAATTTCCTACATCCACGCCGAGGCCTACGCGGCCGGCGAACTGAAGCACGGGCCACTTGCACTGGTGGACCGCAACATGCCGGTGGTGGCGATCGCGCCGAACGACGCGCTGCTCGAGAAGCTTAAATCGAACATGCAGGAAGTGCGCGCGCGGGGCGGTGAGCTCTACGTGCTGGCCGACCAGGACGCCCATCTGGGCCCGAGCGAGGGCGTGCAGGTGATAACGCTGACCGACCATGCCGGGATCCTGAGCCCCATTCTGCATACGATTCCGCTGCAGCTGCTTGCCTATCACACGGCACTTGCTCGCGGCAATGATGTCGATAAACCGCGCAATCTTGCGAAATCCGTGACGGTCGAATAAGTTTTTTTAGCTGATCGAACCGCGTTTCCGGACCGCTCAATACACCATACATGCGGCATTGAGCAGCCCGCCGGCGAGTGACAGCGCGCCCAAAAATATGCCGTGCGCGACGCTGCCCTCCGGGATGCGGTGGGCGAGATCAGGCAGCATGCGCCGCGCAGCGGCATAGACCAACAGCTGAACGAGCAGCGCAATCGCGCCCCACATCAGCATTTCCTCGACTACGACACTATGCGCGATTGCGCTCGCGAGCGGCAGCGCGAATCCGAGCATCGCGCCAGAGAGACTGATTGCGGCCGCCGAATTGCCGGCGCGGATCAGTTCAATTTCACGATACGGCGTGATTCGGATATAGATAGCGATGAACACGGCAAACAGCGCCGCTGCCGCCAGAAAATAAACCACAAACGGCAGCACGCCTTTGATCGAAATCGCCAGGATATTCATGCGGCCCTCTCACTCGAAGTAATGTGGCACGAACCGGCTCGTGTTGCAGGTGATAAGTCCCCGATCCTCGCGAATACCGATGCCCGCCGGCTCGTCTCCCACGATCCACGAACCGATTACAGGGTATCCGCCGCCAAAATCGGGAGGTGCGTCGAACGCCTGATAGACATAGCCCTCGGCACCGTAGCCGTGGTCTTTCGATGCGATCTGGATATCGATTCCGCGTATTGCGATATTAGCGCCCTCGCGTGCGAACAACGGCTTTTTTACCGAAGGGCCGTCGATTTTGCCGTCTTGCCAATAAGCGGGCAGTAAATTAGGGTGGTCAGGAAACATCTCCCAAAGCAGCGGCAGAATCGCCTTGTTGCTGAGGAGCATTTTCCACGCCGGTTCGATAACTCGCAGCTGCGAACGCAGCAGGTTGGGCCCGAATGCTTCGCGTGCCATCCATTCCCAAGGATACAGCTTGCAAAGCGCGATCAACGGCCGGTCGTCCAGATCCACGAAGCAGGCACGTTGATCGTCCCAGCCCAAGTCCTCGATTGCAATCACACGCGCCTCGATGTTTGCCTGAAGCGCAGTGTCGATCAGATATTCGAGGTTACACCTGTCCTCGACGCTGTCTTTGACGCACGTGAAATGAACGACTGGACCGATAGCAAGATCCGCATGCAAGGCCTGCCACCGCGCGATCAGCTTTTCGTGCAGCGAATTGAACTGGTCCGCGCATTTGCGTACTTCGGTCAGCCAATACCATTGTGCGACGCTGGCCTCGATCAACGAAGTCGGCGTGTCGGCGTTGTATTCGAGAAGCTTAGGCGCGCGTTTACCGTCGTAGCGCAGATCGAAACGCCCAAACAATGAGCGCTGCCTACGGTGCCACGACTCGGCAACGTACGCCGCATAACCCGGGGGCAGCGCGAAGCATTCGAAACGCCGCTCGCGCACCACCCGGTCTACGACCTCCAGGCACATGGTGTGCAGTTCGGCGGTGGCCGCTTCCAGCGTATCGATCTGTTGCGCGGAGAATCGGTAGCATGCCGATTCGTCCCAGTAAACGCCATCCTGGCTATGAAAGTAAAAGCCGATCGCCTCGCACTTCTCGCGCCAATCCGCGCGCGGCACCAGCGTCTCGCGCCGCATCAGGTGCCGCTGCCGGAGTGCGCGCTAGCCGAAGCGCCGAAGCCGCCGCGAACCACGCTTTGCGAGCTCACGGCTTTGCTTGCGCTGCGGGAGGTTGGCGCGTCACGCGCGCCGGAATAACCGGGGCCGAAGTACTGACGCATCCCGGTCGATTGATTGTAGGTTTCCTCGCAGCGTCGCGCCTCGCCCCAGTCCTGCACGCAGTCGTTACGCGTTAGATAAACGTCGCGTGTTTCGACGCTCCGATTGCAGCCGTTGAGCAACGCCGCGCCGACGAAGACCAAGGTGATTTTTCCGGAACAGCGTTTCACACGAGCATTCTTTCTGGACCCACGCTAAAGGGCGGCGGATCAACGCGCAATCGCTTTCCCCTCAGCGCTGCCGCCGTGGTTTACGAGGCGCGTTGCCAAACAACCGGTCATACAGCCAGTTTGGCAGTATACGCAGCAGCGGAGCGACAGCCGCCATTTGCCATGGGATCACAGCAAACGTTTTGCCGCGCTCGATGATCGCCGCAATCTTTCGCGCCGCAGCGTCTGGGCCCATCAAAAACGGCATCGGATAGGGATTGTTCGCCGTCATCGGCGTGGCGATGTAACCGGGACAAAGGGTGATGACTTTGACTCCACTCGCCTGCAACTCGACGCGCAAGCTTTCGAGATACGAAATAGCGGCTGCCTTCGATGCCGAATACGCGCCGGCGCCGGGCAGGCCGCGATACCCGGCGAGGCTCGCAATACCGACCAGTGTTCCGCGCCCCGCCGCGCGCAT